>JAVKMA010000351.1:0-10752 GCA_031538685.1 Burkholderiaceae bacterium
ATTCATTCTTATTAGAACGTCCGCAAGACGCCAAATTTATTTGCGGCATAATTATCGACGCCGCGCGCGCGCGCGATGCCGCACTTAAAGCGCGCGATATGACGCGCCGTAAAGGTGGCTTGTTAGATGGCTTAGGTCTTTCGGCAAAATTAGCCGATTGCCAAGAACGTGATCCCGCTTTATCCGAGCTCTACATTGTCGAGGGCGATTCGGCCGGCGGTTCCGCCAAGCAGGGACGCGATCGAAAATTTCAGGCGATCTTGCCTTTGCGCGGTAAAGTGTTAAACGTTGAAAAAGCACGTTTTGAAAAAATGCTGTCGTCTGAACAAATTACCACCTTGATCGCGACCTTAGGCACTGGCATTGGCCCTGAAGAGTTCAACCTCGAAAAACTTCGCTATCACCGCATCATTATCATGACCGATGCCGACGTGGATGGGGCCCATATTCGCACCTTGCTCTTAACACTGTTCTATCGCCAAATGCCTGATTTGGTTGATCGCGGTTATATTTATATTGCGCAACCGCCGCTATATAAAATTAAAGTCGGGCGCGAGGAGCGTTACTTGATCGATACCGACGAAGAAGCGCGCTTCATGTTGGATATTGCTTTGACTGACGCGGTATTGATTCCTGGCGCCAATGCCGCTCCAATTACGGGCGCGGCCCTGGGTCAACTGGTACGAACTTTTGATTTGGCGATGCAGGTGATTGATCGTTTAAATCATCGCTATGACGCGGCAATTTTAGATGCGATTTTGTTAGGCTTTGAACTGGATTTTAGTGATGCTGCGGCCACTCAAGCTAGCGCTGACGCGCTCAGCGCACGAATCGCCGACCCCACTGTTGAAATCAGTGTCGTGAATAACGCCTTAATCGTTCGCCGCGTACTGCACGGTAATTTCCGTTTGAGCCGTTTTGATCAGGCCTTTTTAGATTCCAGCGACTTTCGCTTATTACGTGACGGCGCGCAAACTTTTGGCACACTCATCAGCGCCGGCGCATCTATTACGCGCGGCGAAGGCGATAAGAAAAAAGAATTGCCAATCTCGCGTTTTGCCCAAGCGGTCACTTGGCTGCGTAGCGAAGCAGAGCGCGGCATGACCAAGCAACGTTATAAAGGCTTGGGAGAAATGAATCCTGGACAACTGTGGGAAACCACCATGGATCCGTCAGTGCGGCGGCTATGGCGCGTCCAAATTGACGATGCGATCGCGGCGGATCAAATTTTTTCCACCCTTATGGGCGACGATGTAGAACCTCGGCGTGCGTTTATTGAAACAAATGCCTTGCGTGCGCGCAACATTGACATTTAACACTGATCAAGCTCTGCGCCAATATTTTGACTTAGGCGTTGACTTAGGAGTTAATTTAAGCCTTGGGTAAGGCGTGTTTTAACTTGTGGGCACATTCTATCAATACAGAATGTGCGGATGAAGTGCGCTTGTGCCAAAGGGCGTCTTGATAATTGATGAAGCGCCTGTTTTACTTCAAGTTCGCCGACACAAATGACCCGCTACCTCAACGACGACGCCTTACCTGGAAGCTATTACGAGGCCAGCGTCGCTCCTCGCCCCTCTTTTCCCCGTTTAGAAAACGATCTTAAAGTTGACGTTTGTATTATTGGTGGCGGTTTTGCCGGGCTTCATACGGCGCGCCAACTTCATGCGCGCGGAATCACGACGACCGTTATTGACGCCCACGACATTGGTTGGGGCGCGTCAGGACGAAACGGCGGTCACGTCATTCCCGAATTTGCATGCGGTATGGGCCCAATTGAACGCGCGCTGGGACTCGCTGACAGTCTATCTTTGTGGCACTTGCTTCAAGACAGCGCTCAGGACGTTCGCGACCTTGCGCAAGAATGCCAGGCTGATTATCAAGCTGGGCACATTGAAGCGGCCTTAAGCTCACTCAGCTCACGCAGCGCACGCCAAAGCGCGGCCTTGATGCAGCAGCGAGAACACCTCAACGCGCACTATCATGCAAAACTTGAAGCGCTTGACGCTGATGCGCTGTATGCCAGCATCGGCAGTCGCGCCTATCGAGCGGGAATTTTTACTCCCAATGGCGGGCACTTACACCCCTTGAAATTACTTCTAGGGCTGGCGCAACAACTCAACAATCAAGGCCATCAGATTTACACGCATACCCCGGCGATCTCGATTAACAGTCGCCCGAACGAACATACCATCCTCACCCCACGCGCACAAATTCACGCCAAAAGCATTGTTTTAACGTGCAACGTCGGGGTTGCACAGCTATCAGGGGCGCCGTTTTTACGCGCCTTACAGCAACGGATTTTGCCCGTCGGAACTTGGTTGATTACAACGGCGGTGCTTCCGCCCGACTTACAGCGCACCATTTTGCCTAAACGTGCCGCAGTCGTCGATACGCGAACCATTTTGGACTATTACCGAATGAGTCCCAGCGGGCGTTTGATCTTTGGTGGCGGCTGTAGCTATCTGGGTCAAGCCGCACCAAAAGGATTTGTTCACGAGATGCGTCGCAATATGACCCAGGTCTTTCCCGCTCTGGCCCAAACGCCTATCGAATACCAATGGGGCGGTGTGATGGATATTTCGTTCAGTCGTACGCCGATACTTGGGCAAATCCTTAACACCTCATCGTCTCGCGAAGGGATTTATTACGCAATGGGATTTTCTGGTTCAGGAATTGTGGCAACGGCGGCCCTGGCGCGGGTGATCGCGAGCACACTCTCGGGCAGCGCTCGGACTGAAGACCAAAAAAATCACACCAATTTTTCCCGCTTAAGCGAATTACGAAATCGCGCCTTTCCTTTTGGTCGCTACTTGCGCGCACCCATGACCGCTCTGGGAATGGCCTACTATCGTTGGCGCGACCACTAATCCGACTCAAACATACGGCGTATCAAATACCGCATACCGTATACCAAATATCAAATACCAAATACGACGCTCCCATATCTGCAACGACGGCTCACTCGCGTTCTCTTGGCAAGTATCTTGTAAGTAAATGTCCCTATCCTACGCCCAGAAGCATGACAACGATAGTCTGACAGCGTTCCGTCATGCCTCTCAAGGAGTCGCGAAACTGCGAAACCGTTTGAAACCCTTCACGTGCGTAAAATTATTCAAGAAGGACTTGCGAGGGCAAGCAGAATTTTTTATCTCTGCGCGCTTTTAAAATCGTTTACTTAAGTGCTTTGTCGCGCGTTATCTCGGTAGTGACACCGTGCTAACAAACCGATAAATCCTTAAATCATTCAAACCTATTTAGGAGATCACAATGGCTCAAGCTCAAGCAACACCTATGACCGGGGAAGAAAAGAAAGTTATTTTCGCCTCGTCACTCGGTACCGTTTTTGAATGGTACGACTTTTACCTTTACGGTTCACTCGCTGCAATTATTGCCAAGCAATTCTTCAGTGGTTTGGACGAAGGCTCTGCCTTCATCTTTGCGTTGTTGGCGTTTGCTGCCGGCTTCATCGTTCGCCCGTTCGGCGCAATTTTCTTCGGTCGTTTGGGCGACATGATTGGTCGCAAGTACACCTTTCTGGTCACGATCCTGATCATGGGTGTCTCGACGTTCATCGTGGGTATTTTGCCCAACTACGCCAGCATTGGCGTAGCCGCTCCCGTCATCCTGATCGGCTTGCGCTTGTTGCAAGGTTTGGCTTTGGGCGGCGAGTACGGTGGTGCTGCTACTTACGTGGCTGAACACGCGCCTCACGGCAAACGTGGTGCTTACACCTCATGGATTCAGACCACAGCGACTTTGGGCTTGTTCTTGTCCTTGATGGTGATTTTGGGTGTGCGCACTTACACTGGTGAAGAAGCCTTTGCCGAGTGGGGCTGGCGCGTTCCGTTCATTGTTTCAATTCTGTTGTTGGCCGTGTCGGTTTACATCCGTTTGAGCATGAACGAGTCACCCGCTTTCGCCAAAATGAAAGCTGAAGGCAAAACGTCTAAAGCACCATTAACCGAATCTTTCGGTCAATGGAAAAACCTGAAAATCGTGATCTTGGCTTTGGTGGGCTTAACCGCTGGTCAAGCTGTGGTGTGGTATTCTGGCCAGTTCTACGCTTTGTTCTTCTTGACACAGGCCTTGAAAGTGGACGGCGCGACTGCCAACATCATGGTCGCCGTTTCTTTGATCATCGGCACACCGTTCTTCTTGGTATTTGGCTCTTTGTCTGACAAGATTGGTCGCAAACCCATCATCTTGGCAGGTTGCTTGTTAGCCGCTTTGACTTACTTCCCAGTGTTTAAGGCTTTGACTGCCGCGGCCAACCCAGACTTGGCTGCTGCACAAGCTAAAGCACAAGTTGTGGTGATTGCTGATCCCGCAGAGTGTTCTTTCCAATTCAACCCAACTGGGACTAAGAAGTTCACTTCTTCTTGCGACGTTGCCAAGCAGCGTTTGGCAGGCGCTTCTGTCAGCTACACCAACGAAGCGGCGCCTGCAGGCACACCTGCAACCGTCAAGGTGGGCGAGACTGTCGTGAAGGTCAAATACACGGCTGAAGAGATCGCGGCTGCCAAGGTCAAGGCCGAGGAAAAACTGGCGGCTCTGAACGCGACTCAACCCAAAGACGCCAAGGCCATCGAAGCTGCGGCCAAGTCTGTCAAAGACCTGAGCAGCGAGAAAACTGCTGGTGCGACTGTGTTGGGTATCAACCTGGGTGCCGCCTTGAAGGCCGCAGGCTATCCTGCCAAAGCTGACATGGCCAAGTTCGACAAAGTCACCGTTATCCTCCTCCTCACTTACCTGGTGTTGCTGGTGACTATGGTGTACGGTCCTATCGCCGCCATGCTGGTTGAGATGTTCCCCACCCGCATCCGTTACACATCGATGTCCTTGCCTTACCACATTGGTAACGGCTGGTTCGGTGGCCTGTTGCCTACAACCGCCTTTGCGATCGTGGCCCAGACCGGTAATATGTACAACGGTTTGTGGTATCCGATCATCATCGCCACGGCAACTGTCATCATTGGTGGCTTGTTCATCAAAGAAACCAAAGACGTCGATATTTATAAAAACGACTAAGCCGTAAGTAAGCTAGGGCAACCTAGACGCTACATTCAGACCCTCCCTCAGTGGAGGGTCTTTTTATTGATGAGGGTCTTTTTATTGATTTCGGAGATATGACATGTTGAAAATTTTTGTGGGTTTCGTGATCTTCGCTGCCTTGGCCATGTTTGTAATCATGCGAGGCGGTAATAACTTGGATATGGGCGGCGAGAAGCATGGCGCAGAAGCGGTTCATGCGCCTGACGCTTCAGCTTCAACTTCAGCTTCTGCGACCTCTTCAGTCGCATCGGCTACGGCCTCTGCCTCCAAATAATTTTTATTACTTGGTTCAGTCAAAGCGCTACGGCTGGTCATAGCGAGTCATAAGCGGGCTATAAATTAAGCGAAGTAATTAAAGGGCACTTCTATCAATACAGAATGTGCGGATGAAGTGCGAGGCGCACAGCACTCAGAAAGCGGAGCGTATATACCGTGCGTGAGGATTTCGCGTACTGCGCAACAAAGCAATTCGCCGCAAAAATGAATTGATAGAAGTACCCTAAAAAAACAGCTCCCAGAAAAATCCCCTGATCCACTTTATGTGCTCAGGGGGTTTTTTATTGCCGCACATATTATTTCGATTCCCAGATTCTCTCCCAGTTCCCGTCGCTGACAGTCGCGCGATTGGGGAGATTGGGGAGATTGGGGAGATTGGGGCCGTCAGAATGGCGAAGCGATCGCTTTATTGAGTACCGGAGACGCATTTTATTGTCGCCATCAGGGAAGAATCCCGGCTCATCTGACTAAAGGATTGAAGCACGGCTCTAAAAGAAAAGTCTAAACGGAAAACCTAAAAGAAAATAAAAAATTGCAAATGATAATGATTACCAATAGAATTGGCTTTCTTATTTTTTCAAGTTCAACTTTTTATGCCCGCCCACGCGACAGAAATAACGACTAAGGCTTCTTTCAGCTTAGACACCGCGCCCTTACATCAAAAACTGGTCATTACCGATCTGACCAGCCCGATTGAAGCGAGCGAATGGGTTCAATGTTTAGAAGAAATCGGCTTTCTACCAGGCGAACCCGTCAGTGTTGTGGCACGGGTCATGCCGGGCGCCTCGCCATTGGTCGTGAGCGTCGGGCCATCTTTTTTTGCCCTACGCGATAACGAAGCGCGTTGTGTTCAAGTCCGCCCGATATAACACCCGGAGTCTTACCGATTGCACACTCACTAACTGAAACGCAGCATCGTCTTTCCATCTTCTGTATTAGACCCCATGAGCTCTACTACGATTCACTTTCATCCCAGCGGAAAAGTTCTTGCTTTAGTCGGCAATCCTAATTGTGGCAAAACCGCTTTATTTAATCGACTCTCGGGTGGTCGGCAAAAAGTCGCGAACTATGCTGGCGTAACGGTCGAACGCAAGGAAGGTCGCGTCACAACGCCCGCAGGGAAAAGTTTTCGATTGATTGACTTGCCCGGTGCCAACAGCTTACACCCCCGCTCGCCGGATGAAAAAGTCACCATTGATGTTTTGCAAGGCAAAGCGATGGGTGAAAAACGTCCCGATCTGGTGATCTGTGTCGTTGATGCAACCAAGCTGCGCCGCAACCTACGTCTTGTACTGGCAGTAAAGCGCCAAGGCCTGCCTTGTGTTCTGGTCGTCAATATGGCGGATCTGGCGCGTCAACGCGGCATCCCTCTAGACGTTGCGGCACTGGGCAAAGCTTTAGACATGCCCGCCGTCGAATCCGTCGCGATCAAACGCGGTGGCGCGCAACAATTATTACAGTTACTCGATACTGAGACGATTTGGAATACGCCAAATATGACTCAAACTAACACACCAATCAGCGCGCCAGAAACGGGTGCGGATCACGAACAAATCTCAGCGCTATTACGCAGCTTAGGTTTAGATCAGATCATCCCGCACCCCCCCAGTGAATGGATTGATCGGACCGTGCTACATCCCGCGATAGGCCCCGCGATTTTGCTTGTCACCTTATTTCTGATTTTTCAGGCGGTTTTTTCATGGTCAGAGGCGCCCATGACGCTCATCAAAACATTCTTTGGCGATCTGGGTGCGTGGATCGGCAACGAGATCACTGTCTTCTTCGGTAACGGCCTGCTCAAAAGCTTTGTTGTTGAGGGCTTGATCGCGGGTTTAGGTGGCGTGATTGTATTTTTACCGCAAATTTTGATTCTGTTTTTTTTCATTTTGCTGCTCGAAGAATCCGGTTATTTGCCGCGCGCCGCCTATTTATTAGACCGCTTAATGGGTAGCGTCGGCCTATCTGGCCGTTCTTGTATTCCGCTGCTAGCAAGTTTTGCCTGCGCCATTCCTGGAGTGATGGCCACGCGGACGATTTCCAATGTACGCGACCGGCATTTGACGATGCTCTTGGCGCCGCTGATGACTTGCTCGGCGCGCCTACCGGTCTATGCCTTATTAATCGGGGCATTCATTCCCAAGCAAAGCGTTTGGGGTGGCGTCGAGCTACAAGGCTTGGTGTTATTTAGTTTGTACTTGGCCGGCATTTTCAGTGCGATGGCCGTCGCGTGGCTCATCAAAATCTTGACGCGTGCGGGCGCGGTCTCTCGCCCCTTAATGATGGAACTCCCCGAATACCATCTTCCCTCTCTGCGTAATTTGGCTCTTGGTCTCTGGCAGCGCGCGCTCATTTTCATGAAGCGGGTAGGGGGAATTATTTTGACCTTGACGATTATTTTGTGGTTCTTGTCCACCTTTCCCACGCCGCCCGAGGGCGCTACGGGCGCGGCAATTGAATACAGTTTTGCCGGACAAATTGGCCATCTTTTGGCCTTGGTTTTTGCGCCGATCGGCTTTAACTGGCAAATTAGTGTGGCCTTGATCCCGGGCATGGCGGCGCGTGAAGTCATGGTCAGCGCCTTGGGAACTGTATACGCCGTCTCGACGGAGGCCAGCAATATCGGCGCATTAGGGAGCCTACTGGTGCAGACTTGGAGCACTGCGACCGCATATGCCCTATTAGCATGGTTCGTCTTTGCGCCGCAATGCCTGGCGACAATCGCCGCGATTAAACGCGAAAGTAACGGCTGGCGCTTACCGCTGATCGCACTGGGTTATTTATTTACACTTGCCTACCTTGCGGCCTTCGCAACTTATCAAATCGCGATATGGGCCTTCAGCTAGATGCGGACCTTCAACTAGATGCGGGCCTTGAACGTGAAGTCGCGGGTATTGAAGCGTTCCGAAGTGTCCCTTGGCTAACGAAATTTTTAAGTGCCGCGCGATTCAAACCCAAGGACTGAGCAAACAATCCAAAGCAATCTTGCCTATCATCTAATCGCTTTCAATCACCAATCTTCTCTTTAAAATATGAACCTGGAAAGACGTCTTTTTTTGAAAAATACCGCATGGGCATCGGGCTCTCTATGGGGTTCTCTGTTGGGGCTTGCCTCACCAGGGTACGCCACAAAAATCAAGCCGAAAACTGAACTCGCTTTCGGAGACATCATGCAACTCCATCGCTCTGCACTCATGCCAAGTTTTGTCGCGGCCAGCATTGCGCCTTATGCCATTGGTAGCTCAACACCAGTCGAAAATTATCCTGGCGCCGATTGGATAGGAATGATTGATTCGCAAGTGTTTGAAGCGGGTCCTGAAAAAATTGATGCTTGCTTGATTTGTGAAACCGCAACACATATTATTTTTTCAGTTCGTGCTACGGTGTTATTTAGTCGATTATTCGATGTTCAACTTTTCACTGACTGGCTGAATGACTTACGAGTGGACCCCATCACTGCGCCTGGTTTTTCGGGACAATTACACAAGGGTTTTTATCAAAGCATGGTGAATCTTGAGGCTGCTGGAGCACTTCAAGCCGTGCAAGATCGTGTTGAGGCATCTCATAAACCGCTGGTTATTTGCGGCTATAGCAAAGGCGCGGGGGTTGCGCCTATTGTGGCAATGCGATTGCAGCAATCCGGTTTTGACATGCGCCAACTTGCAGCTGTGGTTTTGTTCGAGCCCCCCAGAGCAGGAGACCGTTTTTTTGCAGATGCTTACGAGGTCGCATTGGGAGAAAAAACCATCCGATATGCCTATCAAGACGACCTGGTCCCCCACCTACCGCCGAGTCAAGAGACCTTAACTTCCTTGAAAGATATACCCGTCATAGGGGCCCTGCTCTCCGAGATTTATGGCGACTACCAAGATTGGATGTTCGTGCCTGTAGGTCATTTGCAATTCATCGATTGGGATGGAAATATTCGACCATATAGTGAGGATTTGGACCGCGAGCGAACACAACAGTTGATACAAAAAATAAAGCGATTAGATTTCAGGAAAATTATTCTTTGTCATCTTCCTTGCACTGGTTTTGCCAAGATACTGGTTCCAGATCGAAAATGTCCTTGGACATTTTGACGGGTTCCAAGATATCCATCAGAAACATTCATGCAAAACACAAGACCTTCACCCGTGAGTTTTTTCCAAGCTTTTTGGTTTTGGCTCAAGCTTGGCTTCATCAGCTTTGGTGGGCCTGCGGGACAAATTGCCATCCTGCACCAAGAACTGGTAGAGCGTCGCCGTTGGTTGTCTGAGCGGCGCTTTTTGCATGCGCGAAATTACTGCATGGTGTTACCAGGGCCAGAGGCTCAGCAACTGGTGACTTACATCGGCTGGCTCATGCACAAGCGTTGGGGCGGGGTGGTGGCGGGGGCATTGTTTGTGCTGCCGTCGCTCTTCATCCTGATCGTGCTGTCGTGGGTGTCGATTGCGTTTGGGGACGTGTCTTGGGTGGCGGCGTTATTCTTTAGCATCAAGCCCGCCGTCACCGCCATCGTGATGCAAGCGGCGCATCGCATTGGCTCACGCGCGTTGAAGAATCGGGTGTTGTGGGCCATTGCCGCCGCATCGTTCGTCGCCATCTTTGCACTCGATGTGCCCTTCCCTCTTATCGTCGGGCTAGCTGCTGGCGTGGGTTATGTGGGTGGGCGTCTATCGCCCCACAGCTTTCAAACAGGCGGTGGGCATGGTGCAACTCACGCAATTCACGCAGCGCATGGCCCCGCGTTGATTGACGACCATACGCCCACCCCCGCACATGCGCATTTCAGTTTTGCGGGTTTGGCGCAGGTACTGGTTGCAGGCGCGGTGCTGTGGGCCGTGCCCATGGGCGTGTTGTGCGCGGTGTTTGGCTGGGCACATGATTTCACGCAAATGGCTTGGTTCTTCACCAAAGCAGCGTTGCTCACGTTTGGTGGTGCCTATGCCGTGCTACCCTATGTGTATCAAGGCGCGGTCAGCCAGTTTGGCTGGGTCACGCCCACACAGATGATGGATGGTTTGGCCTTGGGCGAAACCACACCTGGCCCACTCATCATGGTGGTGGCGTTTGTCGCTTTTGTGGGGGGCTATGTGAAAGCGCTGCTTGGACCCGAAAGCCTATTTGCAGCCGGTGCGTTGGCCGCGTGTTTGGTGACGTGGTTTACGTTTTTGCCGTCGTTCATCTTCATCTTGGCCGGTGGTCCCTTGGTTGAGCGCACGCACCGCAACCTCACATTCACCGCACCGCTCACCGCCATCACGGCCGCAGTGGTGGGCGTGGTGCTGAACCTCGCCTTGTTCTTTGCGTATCACCTGTTGTGGCCCGAAGGTTTTACGGGAGCCTTGGATGTGCGCTCGGCAATGATTGCGATTGCGGCAGCTGTGGCGCTTTTCAAATACAAGCGCGGCGTGATGGAGGTCATCGCCCTGTGCGCCTTGG
>JAVKMA010000352.1:0-4415 GCA_031538685.1 Burkholderiaceae bacterium
CGGGCTATATGACAGGCGCACAATGAGCGGTATCGTTCATTGTTAAAAATTGGGACATGGAATCAGCGTTTTCATGCTTTCACACTTTCACGCTTTATTCATACACAGGAGATTGCGGAATTGTGATCTGCGCGACTTTATCTATATTATCTGCGCGGTGTGCCTGATCTAGCTTGTATTTTGAAGTTTAGCCATTACCGCAGTAATGACTAAAAACTCATACTAAAAACTAATACTGCTTAGAAATCGACTATCCGAGAAAGTCGTTAAGAGGATGGAGTTGAATTGATTCAGATAAACATGCTCGAATCAATTCAACCACCCCTTTTATCGTCTTATTTCAGATGAGCTGAAATCAATTTTGTCATTTCAAACATCGAAACTTGTGCTTTATTATCAAACACTGGTTTTAATTTGGCGTCTGCGTTAATCATGCGTTTGTTGGTAGGCTCTTGCAGATTGTTTGCTTTGATGTATTCCCACATTTTTTTAACAACTTCAGTGCGCGGCAATGGAGCTGTACCGACAATCGCGGCTAAAGCGCTTGAAGGGGTCAGCGGTTTCATGAATGCCGCATTAGGTTTACGAGTTGTTGCCATGTTTTCTCCTTAAAAAATCAAAATTGGGGCGTGCCCCTCTAAAAAACGTTGATGTGAACACTGCACATCAACATACCATCACCATTCATAGATATGCAGCAGAGCTGCAACTCTAGTGTCTGGTCCAACCACATTTGTAACGCAACCGGATTCTACCCATAGACGGGGCTCAACACACACAACACTCGCACACCATTTGCGGTGTGCCAAACCAATGTTTCTACTGAGGATCTGCGTACTACCGTACTACATTAGCGCACTATATTAACGCACCATATTAGCGCACTATAAAAATAACATGATAAAAAATACCTCTGTCAATGATTTAGAGCGATCTTAAAACCCTTTGCCCATCATCGATTTGAGTTGCCGCATCATACCCGCACCTTTCATTTTTTTCATCATACTTTGCATTGAATCAAACTGCGTCAACATTTTATTGACCTCTTGCACTTGAACCCCCGCTCCCGAAGCAATACGACGCTTGCGACTGGCTTTAATCAATTCAGGTTTTTGACGCTCTTGAGGTGTCATCGCGTCAATAATCCCGCGCATCCTTGGAATACTTTTCTCTGCATCAGCCAATTGTTTAGCATTGGCCCCCTGGGCAGCTTTTTGCATCGCGGCGGGCAGTTTGTCTAATAGCTTACTCATGCCGCCATCCATTTGTGCCAATTGTGTTCGAAAATCACTCAAATCAAAACCTTTGCCGCTTTTCAGCTTCTCGGTCAACTTTTGTGCCGAGGCCATATCGACATTTTGTTGAACCTCTTCAAACAAAGCCAACATATCACCCATGCCCAAAATCCGACGCGCCATGCGATCTGGGTCAAACGCTTGCAAGCCATCCATTTTTTCGGACACGCCGACAAATTTAATCGGACATCCAATCGTGCCATACGCTGATAGCGCCGCCCCGCCGCGCGCATCACTGTCCATTTTGGTCACCACGACCCCGCTTAATTGCAAAGTCTGATGAAAGGCGCGCGCCGTGTTCACCGCATCCTGCCCCATCATTGCGTCCAATACAAACAAGGTGTCGGTCGGTTGTACCAAATCACTAATCGCTTTGATTTCCGCCATCATGGCCTCATCAATTGCCAAACGTCCCGCGCTATCAATCAAAATAACATCATGAAAGTGCACCCGCGCATAGTCCAAGGCCTGTTGCGCCAAAGCCAATGGATTGCGCTCATCACTGGCGGGCAGCATATCGACACCGACTTGTTCGGCCAGACGCGTTAACTGCGCAATTGCCGCAGGACGATAAACGTCGACTGAAACTAACAAAACTTTCTTTTTTTGCGCTTTTAAATAACGCGCCAACTTACCAGTCGTTGTGGTTTTACCCGCGCCGTGCAAACCCGCCATCAAAATAATCGCCGGCGGTTTGGCCGCTAAATTCAAGGCGCGGTGTTCCTCGGGTTGTTCATTGCCCCTCAGACGCGCTAATTCACGATGCACAATCCCAACCAACATCTGCCCTGGTGTTAAAGAATCCAACACGGCTTGACCGCTGGCTTCTTCTTTGACACGTGCGAGAAAATCTTTAATCACCGCGACGCCAACGTCGGCCTCTAACAACGCGATGCGAATTTCACGCAACATTTCAGCACTGTTAGCTTCGGTAATGCGCGCTTGTCCACGCAAAGTTTTGACAACGCCGGCAAGACGTTCAGTAAGATTAGCGAGCATAGTGACGTATATTGATGAATAATTACAGGGAATCAGAATCTGAATCAGATTTTGGCAAAATCGGTATCGACACCCACGAACATGTCGCCCAAACAACTTGGAGAACCAATTGATGACTGTACTAATTTTAGGCTATGCCTGTTGTGTCTTACTATATCTAGGTTTAAGCGTCAGCGCTCCACTGCGTGCACGGCGTTCTTTATGGCTGATCGTCATCGCTTTACATGGCACTTTAATCGGCTGGGATACGCTGGGCGAGTTGCCTTTAATACGAGTCGGATTTGGTCAAATGTTATCGCTCGCCCTATGTTTTAGTGTAATAATTTTTACGATTGAAGCGCGACGCTATCCGATTGAAAACCTCAGTCTTTTGTATTTTCCATTGGCGGCATTGACCTGCGTTCTGCCGTTATTTTTTAATGGCTTTGTCATCAATACGCAAATCAGTGGTTTTTGGCTGCATTGGTTTTTAGGAATTGCGATTTTTACTGTTTTTATTTTGGCCAGCGTACACGCGATTTTTATTTTGTTACAAGAATATGGTTTACGCCACATGCATCATCACCATTTGCAAAATCTGATTAGCCGCTTGCCGCCACTATTAGTGTTTGAAAAACTCTTGCACCACACCATTATTTTGGGTTTTTTTTTACTATCCGCCGGAATCATCAGCGGAATCATCATCCAAATTGAAACGGGTTGGGTGCATTGGTTGACACACAAAAATCTTTTTATGCTAATCGCGTGGTTATGGTTTGGCAGCTTGCTTTTAGGCGCTTTACGCAGCGCCTGGCGTGGCAAAGTTTTATGTTACGGCACCGTAATTGGTTTTGCTTTTTTGTTCTTGGGCTACGCCGGTTCACGTTTTATTTTAGAAGTGATTTTGCACCGCAATTTGTAATCATGGGGACTCAGGGCACACTCGCACCGCAACAAGCTTGACGACACAATTACAAACGCAAGATAATCTTGGGCGAGTTGAAACAAACTATCACAATAATATAAAGAGGAGACTAAAAATGACTGCAAACGCCAACTTGTCTGACCTATCTGCATACTGGATGCCTTATACAGGCAATCGCCAATTTAAAAGTGATCCACGCATCTTGGTCGCGGCAAAGGGGTGTTATTACACTGACCAGCAGGGGCGTCAAATTTTGGATGGTTTAGCCGGACTATGGACGTGTGGTTTAGGCCATTGCCCACCCGAAGTCGTCAGCGCAATTCAGCAGCAAGCGGCGACGCTCGACTACGCCCCAGCCTTTCAGTTCGGTCATCCAGGCGCATTTGAGCTCGCCAATCGCATTAGCGAACTTATGCCCAAAGGACTCAACCGAGTGTTTTTTACTAACTCGGGTTCGGATGCGGCAGACACGGCACTCAAGATGGCTCGTGCGTATTGGCGTGCCAAAGATCAAGGCAGCAAAACCCGTTTTATTGGACGTGAAAAAGGGTATCACGGCGTCAATTTTGGCGGCGCATCGGTGGGTGGTATTGGCGGCAATCGAAAGTTATTTGGTCAAGGAATTGAAGTTGATCATTTGCCACACACCCAATTAAAAAGTAACGCTTTTTCGCGCGGTTTGCCAGAAAACGGCGTCGAACTTGCGAACGAATTGCTCAATCTGATTACACTGCACGACGCATCAAATATTGCGGCGGTGATTGTCGAGCCGATGTCAGGTTCCGGTGGCGTAGTGGTTCCTCCCAAAGGCTATCTCAAACGCTTGCGCGAAATTTGTACTCAACACAATATTTTGTTAATTTTTGATGAGGTCATTACGGCCTTTGGTCGCTTGGGTACGAGCACTGGCGCGACGTTTTTTGACGTCACGCCCGATATGCTGACCTTCGCCAAGCAAGTCACCAACGGCATGCAGCCTATGGGTGGCGTAGTCGTCAAACAAGAAATTTACGATTTTTTTATGAGTGCGGATACGCCTGATTACATGGTTGAATTCCCTCATGGTTACACCTATTCAGCACATCCAATTGCGTGCGCGGCAGGCAATGCGACCTTGTCTTTGCTCAAAGATAGCGACGTAATTGCACGTTCAGCAGCGCTTGCGCCGCATTTTGAAAATGCTGTCCATAGCTTGCGCGGTTTGCCGCACATTACCG
>JAVKMA010000018.1:0-2728 GCA_031538685.1 Burkholderiaceae bacterium
CAATTGATGACCACCACTGACGTTGAAAATTGGCCCGCCGATCCCGATGGTGTGCAAGGCCCTGATCTAATGACGCGTTTTTTGTCACACGCTGAACGGTTTGAAACCAAAATTATTTTTGATAGCGTTTTGGCAGTCGATCTATCCAAGCGCCCTTTTGAATTAACCGGCGACACCGGCAAATACACCTGCGACGCCTTAATCATTGCCACAGGCGCGTCAGCGCAATATTTGGGTTTGGAAAGCGAAACCAAATATATGGGTAAAGGTGTTTCTGCATGTGCGACCTGCGATGGTTTTTTCTATAAAGGAAAAGACGTCGCCGTGGTGGGTGGCGGCAATACTGCCGTCGAAGAAGCTTTGTATTTAACACAAATAGCACGCACGGTGACAGTGATTCATCGCCGCGATAAATTTCGTGCTGAACCGATTTTGATTGATCGTTTACATGCAAAAGTAGCTCAAGGAAAAGCACGAATTTTGTTTAATCACACCCTGGATCAAGTCCTAGGAAGCGACGCTGAAGGCGTCACGCATTTAGTCGTTCGCAGCATTAATGGTATCGCGCAAAACCTTGATGTCGCAGGCGTTTTTATCGCGATTGGACATAAACCCAATACCGATTTATTCCTTGGTCAGTTAGACATGCATAAGGGTTATTTGCAAACGCAAGGCGGCAGTACCGCCAATGGCCATGGTATGACGACAGCGACCAAGATCGCGGGTGTTTTTGCGGCGGGCGATGTGCAAGACAGTATTTATCGCCAAGCCATTACCAGTGCCGCCAGCGGCTGTATGGCAGCACTGGACGCGCAACGTTATTTAGAGGGTTTGTAAATAATGGACGCGCTTACATATCGTTAGCATCATATTTTTAGCATTACTTAAACCTTTCATTTTTTACACTTATGCTCAGTATCCTGGCCTTAGGCGCGATTTGGGGAAGTTCTTTTTTATTCATGCGCTTGACCGTCCCCGAAATCGGCAGTTATTGGACAGTCACTTTACGCATCGGATTTGGCGCCTTGTTTTTATTAGCGGTATCGATCATTCGAAAAAACCCCCTACATTTTCAGACTCACTGGCGGCATTATTTTGTCGTTGGGTTTAGCGGTATGGCCTTTCCGTTTTTTATGTATGCCTATGCATCGCGAACTTTACCGGCCGGTTATATGGCGGTGTTAAATGCGACCATTCCTTATTGGGCCAGTGTTTTAGGCGTGGTTATTTTTAACGAAGCAATGGGATGGCCAAAATTAGTCGGGCTTTTGATTGGACTGATCGGTGTTGCAGTGTTGGTGCAATTGGGCCATCTGGAGCTTAATCTAGAAGTCTTGGTAGCCGTGGCCGCTTGTTTAACCGCGACACTGTGCTACGCCTTATGCACGACATATATCAAAAAATACTCCAAAGCCATTCCGGCCTTAACCATGTCAACCGGTGCCATGGTCATGGCAAGCTTGATGCTGTTACCGTTTGCGCCCTGGGCTGATCACAGCTTAACTGCAACGCCAACAGTATGGATCAGTGTGATTTGCCTGGGGATGTTGTGCTCTGGAATCGCTTACCTGATTTAGTTACCGCTGATCGAGCGAATGGGATTGGTCAAATCGTCTTTAGTCGCTTTTGCAATTCCTGTATTCGCTTTTTTATGGGGCGTTTTATTTTTAGGTGAAATGATTACTTTACGCATTTTATTAGGCGTCGCACTGGTGCTTGGTGGGACGGCCTTAGTGTTGTATATCAAAAAACCATAATCGGAGTCAATCTTGACTGTACTCATACCATCACACAATCATCACGTCGCCGACGCGTATAAAAAAGCGGGTGTCGTTATCGACGCTGGCGATGCATTAGTCGAAACAATCAAACCTTTTGCCAAACGTACGATGCGCCCCGAAGTTCTCGCCGGAATCGGTGGATTTGGTGCTTTGTTTGATTTGGGTCAAAAATATCGCCATCCGGTTTTGGTGTCGGGTACTGATGGCGTAGGCACTAAATTGAAGCTGGCTTTTGAATTAGCGCGCCACGATACGGTAGGAATTGATTTGGTCGCGATGAGCGTTAATGATATTTTGGTTCAAGGCGCAGAACCTTTATTTTTTCTCGACTATTTTGCCTGCGGTCATTTGGACGTCGGCGTGGCCGCACGCGTGATCGCGGGAATCGCAGAAGGTTGTCATCAATCAGCTTGCGCATTAGTCGGCGGTGAAACTGCGGAAATGCCCAGCATGTATCCCGATGGCGAATACGATTTGGCCGGCTTTGCCGTGGGTGCGGTCGAAAAAGACGCGATCATAGATGGCACTAAATTACAAGAAGGCGACGTGATTTTAGGTTTAGCCTCATCAGGTGCGCATTCCAATGGTTACTCGCTCATCCGCAAAATTATCAAAGAAAATCCTAGAGACTGGAATAGCGATTTTCATGGTATGACTTTTGCCGATACGGTGATGACGCCGACCAAAATTTATGTGCGCTCAGTTCGCGCAACCATGCAAAAAATTACCTTAAAAGGTTTGTCGCACATTACGGGCGGCGGCATCACCGGTAACCTACCGCGCGTTTTTCCTCATCACATCAATGCCCAAATTCATCGTGATGCCTGGACTTTTCCACCGCTGTTTCAATGGCTGCAAAAGCACGGCAAAATCAGCGATGCAGAAATGCTGCACACCTTTAACTGCGGTATTGGCATGATTTTGATCGTCGCCAAAGAAGACGCCAA
>JAVKMA010000353.1:0-4398 GCA_031538685.1 Burkholderiaceae bacterium
CACTTCTATAAATACAGAATGTGCGGATGAAGTGCGAGGCGCACAGCACACAGCACACAGAAAGCGGAGCGTACATACAGTACGTGAGGATTTCGCGTACTGCGCAACAAAGCAATTCGCCGCAAAAATGAATTGATAGAAGTGCCCTTTAAAAAACCAGCGAGTAGTTCAACACCAGGCTAATGCTTTTTAAGTCTTGAAACAAAGTGCGATTTTGTAAATAACCCGGCGCCTGACTGGTATCGACATCACCGATTTGCGCATATTGCCCAACTTGAATACCCAATTCACGATTAGGCCCAAGTGGTAGGCCCCACTTCACGCTCATGGTTTGCGTATGAAATGGCGCCAAACGATAGTCTGCGCTAGCGTAACCGCTGATCGGAACGCTCGTGCGATAAGGTGCATAAAACGACGCGCCGGTTTGGCGGTACCAACGATATTGCGGCTGTAGATAAAAGCCGTCAAACACAAAACGATACTGCGCTTCAATCGTGTGCGCTTGAATTTCCCAACTGTCTTTGTAATAACGGTAGGACATATCCAAAACATCGCGGCCGACGCTCCACTTGCTTTGCGTAAAAATACTATTGCGCTGCCGCGTTTGCGGACGCGCTTCAACATAATTAGAGGTGTTAGGGTCACCGCTTAATAGCAGTCCCGTCGTGGGATTAACCACTGAGAATATTTTGTAGGGATCGTTATGATCCCCCGTCGACTGCCCCACGCTCAAGTTCGCTTGTACTAACCATTTAGCATTGATCACCTGCGCCAAGCCAAACAAAATATCGGCCACTTGCTTAGTCGTATTGCCCGGAGTGACGCGTCCTGAGTTGTATACCGATAAAGGCACAGGAGTCCCACCATAAGGCGAACTCACATCGTATTCATAATTGCCACCCAAATTTAAAGTCGTGAGTTTTTGATTGATGTCCTGCGAAAAAGTAAAGTTAAGACTGGTCGATAAATAATCAATTTCCCTCGAATAAGCCCCCCCCAGTTGTATTTTTTGCGTCTCATTTAAAGGCGTGTTGTAGCTGGTACTCAGCGCGATTCGACAATCGCCAAATCGAGGAATCCCCGCCAATTGGTTTGCTTTGGTCGTATACGCACCTGAGCTGGATTGCCCACACGCCAAAGGATTTTTAATACCATTCTCACCGCCCTCACTGCTCCCACCGGCACCAGAAGCCGCAGTTTTAGTGTCTGTTTCCTTATCTGCTTTACTGCTGATTGCCGTTGCCACGCTTCGAGCAGAACTGATCGTGCTGCGCGCAGACGCCGTGGTAAAAGTTTGCGCAGTCGGTTGCGCGACTGCGCCCGTAGGTGACGCACCGCTTAGGGTGGTGTAACTTAAATTAAAGCCCAAAAAACTATCATCGCCCAGATCTCGCTTGACTGACAAAACCGGTTCAATTGCTTTTAAACGACTGTTATTTTCTTGGTAATACAAAACGGCGGCATCAAGCAACCAATCACCTTTTGCCGCGTGTGCCGTGCCAGCACTACCAACAAAGCCAAGACAACCAACACTGCCGGCTAACAGGCCACTGGTCGCCAGCGCCAGCGCAGAATAAATTGACGCATGCGTCACCGCTGACGCGCCCCTTTGAGCGGCCGCTTTACGAACGACTTTACGAACGACTTTACGAACGACTTTACGGACAGCATTACGGCGCGGAATCGACTTAATTACAGCCACAGCCACCTCCACTAAAGCCACGCCCACCATTGGCGGCTTCACGGCTAAAGTACACGTGATCGGCCAAATTTTGATTCATTGAATCGGCGTTAAGCTGCATCTCTGGCTTGGCCAAAGTGCCTCGTTGCCACGGCGCGACGGCGGTACACGCCGACATCGTCAATACCATAATGAAGAGAATCAATACAGATTTCATTTATTACCTGCCGCTAAAGCTTGTTGAATGTTTTTTTCGTACTCCGCTTGATCTTTTTCTAAAAAACCGTGATGCCGTTTGATCACACTACCATCACGCCCAAAAATCACGGAAGTCGGCATGGCGGGGACTGTAAATTTTTCAGCCGAGCGCCCTTTTGGATCGTAGAGCACATCAAAATTAGGCTGGTATTGCGCGACAAATTGATCGGCTAATTTAGATTCGCTATCAAGATTGACCGCTAAAATGACGAGACCGTTTTTACGGTACTTATCCTGCATTTTTTTCATCCACGGAAAAGAGCGCGCGCAAGGGCCACACCAGGACGCCCAAAAATCGACTAAAACGACTTTGCCTCTGTACTGAGCCGCTGCACTGGCGTCTATCCCGGGTAAATCAGTCAAACGCTCGGCGTGATTAACCAATGGGAACAAGAAACACAGCGCGCACAATACACGCAATAGGCGTTTATAAAACAAGGATTTCATCAGCACAATTTAAGGGTTAAAAAAGCAAGTATATGGTTTAGCCTGAAGATAGTATGAACTTAACGACGCTAAACGACGATAATATGCCGCGCAAAACCACCGCATGAAAAGACCCTTGTAAGTTGGGTTTTAGAAAATGCGCCCTTGTTTACAAATTCGTTCTTGCTTCAATAGCTAACCCATCTTCTTCAACGCATCCTCTGTTTGCCTTCTTTTTGCCATGTCTATCATTAAACAGTCCGACCTTATTGCCTCCGTCGCGGATGCTCTGCAATACATCAGTTATTACCACCCGCTTGATTACATTCAAGCTTTAGGGCGGGCTTACGAACGCGAACAAAGTCCCGCCGCCAAAGACGCAATGGCACAAATTTTGACCAACTCAAAAATGTGCGCCCTGGGCCAGCGTCCAATTTGTCAAGATACGGGCATCGTCACGATATTTGTCAAAGTCGGCATGAACGTACAGTGGCACATGGATGTGAACGCGGCATTGGATCTGTCCGACTCAATTAACGAGGGTGTGCGACGCGCCTACATGAGCCCCGATAACGTATTGCGCGCCTCTATCGTCACACCGCCTGAAGGCGCACGTAAAAACACCAAAGACAACACCCCAGCAGTGATTCATTACGACATCGTGGCGGGTGATAGCGTTGAAGTTGCAGTCGCCGCAAAAGGTGGTGGTTCAGAAAATAAATCAAAAATGGTCATGTTGAATCCCTCCGATTCGATTTTGGATTGGGTTTTAAAAACGCTGCCGACGATGGGTGCGGGTTGGTGCCCGCCTGGAATTCTGGGTATCGGGATTGGCGGAACCGCTGAAAAAGCTGCCGTCATGGCGAAAGAATCTTTAATGGAATCAGTTGATATTGATGAAGTCAGTGCGAAAAAAGCGCGCGGCGAAACCTTGAGCTGGGATGAGTCACTTCGATTAGAACTGTATGAAAAAGTCAATGCGCTTGGAATTGGCGCGCAAGGCTTAGGTGGCTTGACCACAGTGCTGGATGTCAAAATCATGTCAGCACCAACGCATGCGGCGTCCAAACCAGTCGCCATGATTCCTAACTGCGCCGCGACGCGCCACGTACATTTTCATTTAGACGGTAGCGGCCCTGCACATTTAATACCGCCTGATTTGGACGCTTGGCCTAAAGTCGAATGGGTGGCCGATACGCAAAAAGCGCAACGCGTCAATTTAGACACCTTAACCAAAGCCGAAGTTGCCGCATGGGCGCCCGGACAAACTTTGTTATTAAATGGTAAATTGCTCACCGGACGCGATGCCGCACACAAACGGATCAGCGACATGCTGGCCAAGGGTGAAGAGTTGCCCGTGAGTTTCAAAAACCGCGTCATCTATTACGTTGGCCCAGTTGACCCTGTTCGTGATGAAGCGGTCGGGCCCGCCGGCCCAACGACTGCGACGCGGATGGATAAATTCACCGAAACCATGTTGGGGCAAACCGGATTGATCGCGATGGTCGGTAAAGCCGAACGCGGTAGCGCCGCGATTGAAGTGATTAAAAAATATCAATCTGCATATTTGATGGCCGTAGGTGGTGCCGCATATTTGGTGTCTAAAGCCATTCAAAAATCCAAAGTGATTGGTTTTGCGGATTTGGGAATGGAAGCGATTTACGAGTTCGAGGTCAAAGACATGCCCGTCACGGTCGCGGTTGATGCAAAAGGAACATCGGTGCACAACACAGGGCCGCATGAGTGGCAAGAAAAAATTCGTCACGACGCCTTGAGCAAAATTAAAGTGTCGGTTTCGTGATCAGCACCAGTTATTTTTTATTCATACGCGGCGATGCGAATTTTCTTTAAGGCCGCGCGATGTTCAATATAGTGCGGGTCCAAACGCGCGACGACCTGCCAAAAGCGCGCCGAATGATTCATTTCGCTGAGGTGCGCCACTTCGTGCGCAATCACATAATCAATCAAGTTTTCTGGCAAGTGAATCAGGCGCCAATTTAAGCGAATTCGCCTCTGTGTCGTACAAATTCCCC
>JAVKMA010000354.1:0-1665 GCA_031538685.1 Burkholderiaceae bacterium
CACTTCTATAAATACAGAATGTGCGGATGAAGTGCGAGGCGCACAGCACACAGAAACCGGAGCGTACATACAGTACGTGAGGATTTCGCGTACTGCGCAACAAAGCAATTCGCCGCAAAAATGAATTGATAGAAGCGCCCTTAACTTGACCACCGTATGCGGCAAAATCGATGCGGCAAGCCAGATTGCGCAAGGCGGGCAGTGAGTGAGGAGTGAGGAAAGCACTGCCTCAGCCCCAGCTAGAAATGCCACTAGAAATACCGTTGGGGCCGATTTCGCGCCTGCACCTCATGACTCAGTGAGGGCGAAATTGGTTTGGGGCTAGGCGGTCACTATAGCGTTGCCAAATAGGCCGCAATGTCAGCCACCTCTTGAGCACTTATTTTGTTAGGGTCACCGACAGGGCCGAGAGATCTCATCGCGCCAACTTTGGTGTTGATTGCGGCTGTAATGACCTCGGGTTTTCCCGCTGCCTTCATGGCTCTGGGGTCTGGGGGACTGCTGTGGCATCCCGCACACTTACTCTCATAAACGGTCTTGCCTGTAGGCGGTGTAGGTGTATCAGATGCGGCAATAACTTGGATGTCTTGACTCGCATCTTTTGCGGCCGAGTACTGGGTACTCCCACTTTGTGAGGCATTCACCGTGCAGGTGCCCGCGCTGGCCAAGGTCAAAGTCGCGCCGCTCACACTGCATACTGCTGCGGGTTTGGCGCTATAGGTGATGGGCAGGCCCTTGCTACTGCTGGCTTGCAAGGTGTATGCCTTGCCTACTGTTTGCTGAGCCACGGGTTCAAAGGTGATGCTCTGGCTGCCTTTGGAGGCATTATCGTCAATACCCATCCCGCAAGCGCTAAGTACCCCGCCAAGCATCCCACCGAATAGAAGAACACTGGCCAGTCGCATGAATGGCGCGCGTGGGGCGGGTGTTTGTATTGGCGTTTGTATTGGTGTTTGTGTTTGTGTTTGATAAGTCGTTTGATAGCGTGTTTTCTGCATGGAGTACTCCAAAAAAGTGTAATGAACGGCGCTCCAATCTGTCTGCTTCGATATTGCGCGCGCGTTTCGAAATGAAAATGCTTGCAAGGAATATGTCGTGTGCGACGTTAAAAACGTTACAACAACCTAACAAATACTGTTGATTCGTCGCCAGTGCATCCTTGCTGTTTTCCATCGCGGTTTTAATCGACAATAAAACCTGCGCCTGCGCCACCGCACTCGCACAGCCCAAGGTCGCATGAGCTAACACGTGCAACAACCCGCCCTGACCGTACAAAAAACTATTCCCACCACCCTGCCCCCCGGACATCGCTCCACTGCTTGCCGAGTCACCGATCATATTCGCACCCGCACTGGCCAACTGGTTCACCGCACTACTTTTGATATTTTGCTTGAACGCATCCGCAAAATTACCCCCGCCGTCATCCTGCGCGCAGTCGCAGGACCCATCAACCATGATGATTGAAATTAAGGGCGTTAAGCAGAGGGAATGAACGGCATGAATTTTTTGGGCAAGCTGCTGGATGCGGCGGCGGCGGAGTGAACGCATTCTGGGCCCTGCGACTTCGCGCAGGGTGACTAGGGCGACTGGGGGCGGCGGGATGACGGAGTGATCGATGAGTGGCGAGAACTTTTGGACAAGCTGAGCAATCAGTTAGCTGTGGAG
>JAVKMA010000355.1:0-6092 GCA_031538685.1 Burkholderiaceae bacterium
ATCAGTAGGACGGGTCAGCATAAAGTTCAGCACAATAAAGTTGACGTTATCCACTGCATCAATTTTTTAACTGATACAAACACTACACAAATCAACATGTGTAGAAAACCTTAATCACATTGACATCACTACAAAAGTCAGCAAACCTTGCAACGCTAGGAGGATTTAAGTTAGCTTAGCTCAAATTACGCTGCAAACTTTCTAATTGCGCTTTGATAGAGGTATCCCAAACTTCATCGCCGACGCGAACACTAATTCCACCAATCAGTGAAGTATTAAGGTGTACGGTAGGCACTAACTTGCGTGCAAATTTTTTCTCTAATACGGGCAACATTTCAAGTACTTGTTGCTCTGATAAAGGAAAGGCGGAATCAATGTGCGCGGTTACTTCATTCTTGTGTAGCTTAAGTAAATCAGAATACTGTGCTGAAATTTCAGGCAGCACTGCTAAGCGACGATTCTTAATGAGTAAAGACAAAAAACGTTTGAGGTCAACTTCGTCAATATGTTTTGCACACGATACCAAAATCGATTCAATTTCAGTACGACTCGATTTTGGATTGCTCATAAAGGCGGCAAAAGCAGGGTCACTCACCGCGATCGATAAAGCAGAGACGTCCGAAAGCCATGCATTCAAACTCTTTTCACCACTGTCTTTCGCCAGGTTAAAAAGTGCTTGAGCGTAAGGCCGCGCCGTAGTTGCGGTATCGATCATGATGCCAAACGCCCCTTTAGTTGATTCAATAAGTCTGCGTGCGCCGCAGCGTTAATTTCTTTTTGCAAAATTTTACGAGCACCTTCAACCGCTAAGTTAGCAACTTCTTGACGCAAGGCATCACGCGCTTTTGAAATTTGTAAACTGGCTTCGGCTTGAGCGTTTGCAATAATTCGCTCCGCCTCAAGCGCCGCTGAAGATTTAGCTTCTTCAATCATTGCTTGAGCGCGTTTTTCAGCATCTTGCAAACGAATTTGAACCTGAGCGCGTGCAGATTGCATTTCTTCAGCAACGCGCTTTTCAATTGCGCGCAATTCAGCTTGCCCTTTATCGGCGGCAGCTAAACCATCTGCAATTTTTTTTACGCGCTCGTCCAATGCTTTCATCAACGGCGGCCAAACGAATTTCATCGTGAACCCAGCGAGGATGAAAAAAACCACAAACTGTGCAAATAACGTGGCATTGATATTCATGCTTTACCTCAATTTATCGCTTGCGCGGAGATCAATAAATCAATAACGAACAGGATTACCCTGCAAACGGATTAGCAAACGCAAACATCATTGCGATACCGACACCGATCAAGAATGCAGCATCTATCAGACCTGCCAATAAGAACATTTTTGTTTGTAATTGGTTCATCAATTCTGGTTGACGTGCAGCAGCTTCAATGTATTTACCGCCCATTAAGCCAATACCGATACAGGCGCCAATAGCGCCTAAGCCGATGATCAAACCACACGCGAGAGCTACGAATGCAACATTAGTCATGCTTTACCCCTGTTAAAAAAAATAAAAATTAGTGTCCTTCATGCGCTTGACCAATATAGACCAGAGTCAGCATCATGAAAATAAACGCTTGCAACAAAATAATCAAAATATGGAAAATCGCCCATACCGAACCTGCTACCACATGTAAAGCAAATCCCCACCATGTTGCGATTGAACCCAATAACGCAATCAATAGGAAAATCAACTCTCCAGCATACATATTGCCAAACAACCGCATTGCTAAAGAAACTGTTTTAGCGACAAACTCAATTAAGTTCAGCGCAAAGTTGGCAATCCATAACGCAGGGTGCGAACCAAATGGAGCGCAAAATAATTCGTGAATAAAACCGCCAACACCTTTAATTTTGATGTTATAAAAAAGCATCAAGGAAAACACACCCAAAGCCATTCCCAAAGTACCATTTAAATCAGCAGTCGGTACAACGCGGTGATAGTTAATGGGGGCGCCTAAAAGTTGAAACAAGCTGGCAAACAAATCAACTGGCAACAGATCGAGGGTGTTCATCAAGATTACCCAAATGAATACCGTCAAAGCTAAAGGTGCGATAAAGGCACGATTACCGTGAACGATTGATTTGGATTGCGCCTCGACCATTTCAACCACCATTTCAACTAGTGCTTGAAAACGGCCAGGAACTCCTGCAGTGGCTTTGCGTGCCAATGACCACATGAGCAAAGTGCCGATTAAACCTACTGTAATCGACCAAAATATCGTATCGATGTTGATGATCGAAAAATCAATAACGGAATTTTGCTTGCTACTTGACCAATGCGTCAAGTGATGGACAATGTATTCAGATGCGGTAGGCGCGTGATGTGATGATTCGATTGCGTTGGCCGACATAAATAAAGCTGAAAAATATTACAAAATAAGATTAAAGATCTAAAGTAGGAACACCCGCATGGGAGTACTCGCCCAACAATTGACACAAATGGCTATTCCGCTAATTTTTTGGGTAATAAAAAAATTAAAACGGTCGCGTTTGATACCAAAATCAAACTTAATAAAAATGCCCACCAGACTAAATCAATATGCCAAAAAATTGGCACACAGAGCAAAACGACGGTTAAGACCAGTCTAAAAAACTCAAGCTGAAATATATAAAACGGCGAAACGCGTGATACCAATTGACGGCGTAGCTTTAAGAGTAAAACAGCCAAACCGCTGGCGCATAAGTAACCGAATCCTCCCCAAAGGGCTGAAAAAAAACCTTGATACCCCGATAAAAAACTCAATAAGCAGGCGATTAGTAAAGCCACCAACTGCAATCCTAAGCCGATATATAGAGGCGTTAAATGCATTTACCAAATCAAAGTAATTAACTGCAAATGGGACACCAATCGCGTAAATGCAATTACCAAAACCGCGATTGTACTTTTTAACACATCCCCCAGTCAATAGAGCCGGTATAAAGAAAATCTGGAAGAACTGTTTTATACCTTGATTGATCAAGAATTTTGCTGATTGCACAACGTAAAACTCAGAGTTTACACATCAGAAAATTACAGCATGCTTATGAGTTGATTTATGAGTGGGTTTATGTGCGGATATGAATGAAGGCCAGCGCGTGTTTACTGCTGTTCAGATTCGGCGAATATTTTCAACAATCGACAGTGCGCTGATTTTCGCAATCAATTGATTTAAGGTTTTGATATTTGTAACCTTGCATTCCGTTTGCACACAACGAGAGGTGCCGTGCCAGGAATAATGAATCAGATGTATTCCTGATTTTCGGATAGTGTCGCACACCAGTTCAGGTTGACTGTCATTTAAGTAGATATCCAGTATCACGCTAGAACCTTGGTCAGATTGGTTTTGCCAACGCACTGTAATAATTTTGTCAGGTGCTTGGGATTGCAAGTTTTTCAGATTGGAGCAGCTGGCGCGATGAACGTTAACGCCATTGGTGCGTGAAATGTAGCCAATGATGGCTTCACCATGGACTGGGCGGCAGCAACGTGCGCAGCTCGAGAACACACCACTGACACCTTCGACCACAATCGCATTGAATTGGTGAGAGTGAGTTTTTGAGGTTGGACGAGGTGTTTCAACAGCCGAAGTGTTTGCGGGCGTATTCTTGTTTGTGGGCGCGGATTCTTGTTTGAGCGCGTCAACAATCGCTTGTTGCCCGATTTCATTTTTGCCTAGACTGAAAAATAACGCGACTTCATTTGCGAATCCTAATTTTTGCGCTAGGGTCTCAATTTTGCAAGCGGTTCTACCTTCTCGCTGCAAAATTTTTTGTAGCTGTTCACGCCCTTGAGTCAAAGTGTTAGTTTTATCAATCGCGTTAAACCATGAACGAATTTTGGTTTTGGTTCGGCGTGATGCAGTGAACTCATCTTTTAACCAATCGCGAGAAGGTGAGGGTATTTTGTGCGTCAGAATATCAACGACCTCCCCATTTTTTAAACGGCGGTTTAAAGGCGCCATCACGCCATTGATTAACGCGCCTTTGCAGCAATGACCCACTTGGCTGTGTAGGTGGTAAGCAAAATCAATTGCCGTGGCGCCTTGCGGTAACTCAATTACGCGCGCATTGGGTGTTAAAACATAAATGTAATCATGCTTCAATGACGCAATAAACACATCCGATGCTGAATGTGTTTCTGCTTGCCAAGCCAGTAACTGGCGCAACAAGAGCATTTTGTCATCAAGCACGTTTTGGCTAATGTTGGCTTCTTTGTAACGCCAATGAGCTGCTACGCCGTATTCGGCGAGACGATGCATTTCTTTAGTGCGAATTTGAATTTCAACCGGTTTGTTATCGGGAAGCAAAACTACAATGTGTAGGGAGCGATAGCCATTTTCTTTGGGCCTAGCGATGTAGTCTGTGTATTCCGATTGCAGACTTGGCCAACGTTCTTGGATCAAACTTAAGGCGCTGTAACAGGTATCAACATCATCAACAATGACGCGCAAAGCCAGTAGATCAGTAATGTTGTCAAAATTTAAAGATTTATTTTGTTGTTTGCGCCAAATGCTATAGATATGCTTGGGACGCCCCATTATTTGCGCCTTGAGTTGATGACCTAAAAAGAGATCTTCAACTTCCTGCATTAAGTCATCAATGACCTGTTTGCGTTGCGTGCGTTTTTGCTCTAAATATCGGGCGATATTTTTGTAGTCAACGGGCTCTAGTATGCGCAAGGCGGCGTCTTCTAGTTGCCATTTTAGTTGCCAGATTCCGAGGCGATTGGCGAGAGGTGAAAAAATATCAATCGCGTATTTTGCATAGTTGAGTGACTCATGATGATCCGTGCTTTGCAAATACCGCAGTGTGACAATTTTTTGCGCCAATGCAAGCAAAATGACGCGGACATCGCTCGCCAGACTGATAAAAATTTTGCGGCTTGCCTCGTTTTTTTGTTCTTTTGCAGATTGCAAAAACGTATCGACCGCATCAAACTGCATAAATTGATGGGCCAGTTGCTGTGTCACTTTCGGAAGTGCCGTGGTAATTTGGCCTGACAGTGCGACTTTGGCGGCCTCGGTGATCGACGTTAACCAATTCGAATCAGCCTCAATATCGCGCAACAAGACCGCAATTTGTAAACTTTTTTCGAGATGATTCTGGCCATAACGATCTTGCGTTTGAGCAAGTTTTTGCGCTAATGTTATTTCATTGGATGAAATAATTGACATGGTGAAGTGCTGCAAAAATAGGAATTAAAAAGGCTTTTTCCTGAGTCGTCAAAACTAAATTAAGTTGACATCTGATTGGCTTGCGCTAAGCGTTCTGGCGTGCCGATATCAAACCACTGCCCGCGATAAAGTTCCCCGCCCAATCGGTTTTGATCTGCCGCAATTCTTAACAGCGGGGCGAGGGCGACTTTATCACCCGATCTGACACTATCAAAAAATTCGGGGCGGTAAACGCCAATTCCTGAAAAGGTGTGGCGTGACGCGCCGTGATTTTTAATACTGAATTGTTCAATCACAAAATCACCGGATAAATGATGCGCGGGATTGCGCACCAAATAAATCCATGCCAAATCGGGATTTTGTAGTGGTGCCCCCCAGGGGTCAATATCAGGCAAACATTCAAATAAATCAGCGTAATTAAATTGCGGACAAAACACATCTGCGGCAATTATTGCAAAAGGTTCATCGCCTAAATTTTCACGCAACAAGGCCACAGCGCCTGCGGTTTCTAGCGCTTCGCGTTCAGCTGAGTAGGTGATGGTTAAACCAAAGCGATCTCCCGTTCCGCAATGAGCTTCAATCAGGTGTCCTAAATAGGCGTGATTGATAAAAACTTCGGTCACACCTGCGCGTGCCAAGCCCATTAAATGCCAATCAATCAGTGCGCGCTTACGCACTTTGATTAAAGGCTTGGGGCAAGTGTCCGTCAGAGGGCGCATTCTTTCGCCTCGGCCGGCCGCCAAAATTAGGGCTTTCATAAAAAAAATGATTTGTTTAAAACGTGTATTGATCGGTCAATTGGGTGTTTTCCATTTGATCAAATAGGCGCAATAAAGGGCTTAATTCGACATAACGATTTAAGGTGGTTCGTACATAGTGA
This sequence comes from Burkholderiaceae bacterium, assembly GCA_031538685.1. GTDB lineage: Bacteria > Pseudomonadota > Gammaproteobacteria > Burkholderiales > Burkholderiaceae > JAVKLU01. Next base: position 6,034 of record JAVKMA010000355.1, read on the forward strand.
CGAACCAAAGGTAAATCGTTTAGATAGTTGGGTTTGTGATCGCGATAGTTTAGGCGTGC
>JAVKMA010000356.1:0-1654 GCA_031538685.1 Burkholderiaceae bacterium
CGTACACGCCGGATTGCACTCGATAAAGCTCCATTCGGTTTACAAAAATTACGAATTAAAACCATCAAGCACGTGCTTTGGATTGTCCTAGCGGCGTGGACAGGGTTTACTTTTGTCGGTTATTTTTCACCGATTTTGGATTTAGGTGCACGCGTATTCACGCTGAATTTGGGTGGTTGGGAAACGTTTTGGATTTTGTTCTACAGTTTTGCCACGTGGGGAAATGCTGGCTTTATGCGTGAAAAAATCTGTCTGCATATGTGCCCTTACGCGCGCTTTCAATCGGTGATGTTCGACCAAGATACTTTTATCGTGTCATACGATAAAGAACGGGGCGAACCGCGCGGACACCGCTCTAGCAAGCAAGCACACAGCACGTTAAAAGACGACCATAAAGGCGACTGTGTGGATTGCTCTATGTGCGTGCAAGTTTGTCCCACTGGAATCGACATTCGCAATGGCTTACAATATGAATGTATCGGCTGTGGCGCATGTATTGATGCCTGTGACGAAGTAATGGAAAAAATGAAATACCCCAAAGGTCTCATTCGCTACACCAGCGAACGCGCATTGGCCGAAGGAAAAACACTCGCCAACAGCTTGCATCGTTTGCTACGTCCACGCGTGATTGGCTACAGCATCATGTGGATCATCATTGTCATTGCTTTCGTGATTTTCTTATCCGTCCGTTCACCACTCAAAGTTGACGTGTTGCGTGATCGTTCGCTCTACACCGAGAATGTCGACGGTTCGATAGACAACAATTACCAAATTCAAGTCATCAACACCAAAGAACAAAGCGTAAGGATTCAATTATCTGCAGAAGGTTTGCAGGGCATTTCAGTTATCGCGCCAACGACTTTTGAAATTGAGGCCTTACAAAATAAAATTATTCCTGTGACGCTGCGCTATCAACCAAAACCGGTTGATGATCAGGGAAAAAACGATGAGCACAGAGGCCTTGAAGCACGCTCGGCACATATCAATTTAATCGTTACGGATAAGGTCAACAATATTTCGGTGACAGAGAAAACCCGTTTTTTGATCCCCGAATAAACACCATTTACATTAGATCAATTATTTATTAACTGGACTTTTTATGAGCAAAATTAACTCAAACAAGTGGTACCACTACCCTATCGTATGGTTTATGCTGGCAATACCCGCAGTCAGCATTGTTTCTGGTCTAACAATGTTGTATTTGGGGCTCAATACACCGGATATTTTAGAAACGCAGCACATTCAAAAACGCGGTCTAGTGGTTGAACACGTGCAGCACCCAAAAAAAGATAACGCGAAATAAAGAGCGGAAAGAACTGAACAAAAAACGCTGAATCAATATCCTGATTCAGCATTTCTGTTGTGCCGCTTTAATCCGTTCAATCTGCATCCATCATCATTAACGCCGCGTTACCGCCAGACGCACTCGTGTTAACGCTATGTACGCGTTCCAACATCAATTTTTCTAGCTCGATACACGTTTTGCGCATACTTTCACGCTACTCAAGAACTCACGCTTTGTTTACTCACGCAACTAGACCGCCCAACCACCGCGATTGCATAACATTTTAAAACGACTACCAAACGCGCGCCAAAGTACTTTTACCGAACAAACTTTGCATCAATTCAACGGTAACTTGAGCGCTTTGATTGC
>JAVKMA010000357.1:0-26083 GCA_031538685.1 Burkholderiaceae bacterium
ATCGTAGTCCTTTATATACCGGTGTTATTGAAGGGGTGGGCCCGCGCTATTGTCCGTCGATAGAAGATAAAATTCATCGTTTTTCAAATAAGGAATCGCATCAAATTTTTTTAGAACCAGAAGGTTTAAATACTCAAGAGATTTATCCTAATGGAGTGTCAACCAGTTTACCTTTTGATATTCAATTAGCATTGATTCGGTCGATAAAGGGTTTGCAGGGTGCAAATATTGTTCGCTCGGGTTATGCGATTGAGTACGATTACTATAGCCCCACCGCATTAAAACAGAGCTTGGAATCAAAAAATATTAAAGGTTTGTTTTTTGCAGGGCAAGTGAATGGGACAACAGGGTATGAAGAGGCGGCGGCACAAGGTTTACTCGCAGGAATTAATGCGGCATTAAAAATTAAAGAAAAAGAGCCTTGGTACCCAAGTCGGAGCGAGTCGTATATCGGCGTTATGGTTGATGATTTAACATCTAAAGGTGTTTTGGAGCCGTATCGGATGTTTACCAGCCGTGCAGAATTTCGCTTATTTTTACGTGAAGATAATGCCGATAGCCGCTTAACAGAATTGGGTTATCGCTTAGGCTGTGTTGATGAGGAGCGTTGGCAAGGCTTTAATCAAAAGAAGACGCAAATAGAAAAAGAGGTTCAACGTTTAAAAGACAATTCTGTCTTGCCTCAAATTTTATTTGATAAGGGTTATGAGCCAAGTAATGAAATTAAACAGGCAATTACTTTATACGATCTTGCACGCCGTCCAGAATTAAATTATACGGGCTTGAAAACCCTACTACCCGAATCTTTTGTTGCAATGAATCCAGACATAAACCTTCGTCGCGACACTCAGCAAAGTATTAACGCGCAAATTAAATACTCTGGTTATATTGAGCGGCAACAACGAGAGTTTTTAAGGACACAAAAAAACCTTTCAACGCGCTTGCCAAAAAATTTAGATTATCAAAAAATTAATGGGCTGTCTATGGAGATTCGACAAAAATTAACCCAATTCCGTCCAGAAACTCTGGGGCAGGCGGGGCAAATTTCTGGGATCACGCCCAGTGCGATTGCGTATTTATTGATTTATTTAAAGAAAAATAGCGCCTTAATCAGCGACTCAGAGGCCTTATTAAATTAATCAAAGGGTAAAAATCGGTTTTTACAGCGATTTAAATTGTTTCACATGAAACCACTATTTACACAACTAAGCGCCGCAGATCATTTGACGGCACAAGAAAGCATTGATTTCGAACGTTATTTTGAGTTGTTATTTAAATGGAATTTAACACATAATTTAACCGCGATTCTTGATGAAAAAGACGCTTTAATTAAGCATTTAATTGACTGCTTAAGCTTGTTGCCCTTCTTGTCGCAACAAAAAACTTTATTAGATGTTGGGACTGGTGCGGGTTTTCCGGGTTTGGTTATTGCGATAATGAATCGTGAAAAAAAAATTACTTTGATTGAAAAATCAGCTAAAAAATGTGCATTTTTAACCGAGGTAAAAAATCAATTAAAATTGGCCCAGGTTAATGTGGTTTGTGGAGATGTTGCTGTGTGGCGCGCTGGTTTTTTTGATGAAATTACTGCGCGCGCATTTAGTACACCAGAAAAACTCATCCGTGTGAGCGCTCATTTACTGTCGCCGAATGGGGAGTATTTATTGATGTTAGGTAAAAAACCGGAAAACCTAGCCCGGTCACTACCGGATGCTTGGACGGTTGTAAAAGAAACGCCGCTGAAAGCTTCAGAATTAATGACAGATCGTTGGATTATTCAAGTTAGTCGAGGAGAGGGAGAACATGACTGAAATCGTTTGTGTCGCAAATCAAAAAGGCGGCGTTGGGAAAACAACAACTGCGATTAATTTAGCGGCGAGTCTTGCTCATAAAGGCAAAAAAATTTTATTGATAGACTTAGACCCTCAAGGTAACGCCACCATGGGGGTCGGGGTTGAAAAAAGCGATCAAGAACAGACGGTGTACCAGGCGTTATTGGGTATGGTAGATTTAAATGCGGTAGTGAAAAACACCGTAATTCCTAATTTTAAAGTAGTCCCTTCCAATCGAAATTTAGCGGCCGCAGAGTTAGAGCTTGCAGATTTTGAGCGCCGTGAATATCGCTTAGCCGATGCAATTAAAGCGCTGAAAGAAAATTTTGATTTTATTTTTATTGATTGTCCTCCGGCGTTATCTTTGTTGACCATCAATGCGTTTTCTGCCGCGAATAGTGTATTGATTCCGATGCAGTGCGAGTATTTTGCGCTAGAAGGATTAACCGATTTAATTGATTCGATTAAACGAATTCAAAATCAGTTAAACCCTAATCTAAGGATTTGCGGTTTATTGCGAGTGATGTTCGATCGTCGTGCAAGTTTGTCGCAGCAAGTGTCAGGGCAATTAGAAAAACATTTTTATTCGGTCTTATTTAAAACGCTGATTCCTCGGAATATTCGTTTAGCAGAAGCGCCTTCGTTTGGTCAGCCGGCAATTATTTTTGATCCGCAAGCTCAAGGGACTTTGGCATATTTAGAGTTGGCAACCGAATTTTTAAAAGCAAAATAATTGAATATGGCGAATAAACAGCGAGGATTAGGGCGGGGGCTTGACGCGCTTTTAGGTGCGCAGACGAGTACGAGCAATCAGCAAAAGATGCTGCAGCTAACTCAATTGGTGCCCGGCAAATATCAGCCACGCGGGGCGATGGAGGAGCGTGCGCTCAATGAGTTGGCGCAATCCATTAAGCTTCATGGCATCATGCAACCGATTTTAGTTCGCTATCAGGCGGAAGGTTTGTACGAAATTATCGCCGGGGAGCGGCGTTTTCAAGCGGCAAAACGCGCGGGTTTGGTGGAGGTGCCCGTTTTAGTCAAAGAGGCCGACGATCAAAGCAGTGCAGTAATGGCCTTGATCGAAAATATTCAAAGGGAAGATTTAAACCCGATTGAAGAAGCGCGCGGAATGACGCGCCTGATAAAGGAGTTTTCGTTGACCCATGAGCAGGTTGCCGAAGTCTTGGGCAAGTCGCGGACCGCGATTACCAATACTTTGCGCTTGACCAGTTTAGCGCTTGCGGTGCAAGAGTGGTTGATTAAGGGCGCAATCGAAATGGGGCATGCGCGAGCGCTGATTACCTTGTCATCGGCGGAACAAGTACAGCTGGCGCAAAAAATTATTTTGAATAAATGGTCTGTGCGGCAAGCGGAACAGCAAGTTAAGGCGCTAAAGTTGGAGCCAGAAAATCTGCCAGCAAGCGAGAAATCAAATCAGCCGATTCAATCTGAAGCGATAAATAATAATTTACGGCAACTTGAAGAGCAGTTATCCGATCAATTGGCGGTACAGGTGTCTTTACACGCGAGCAAAAAAGGTTTGACCTTTGCGGCAGAGTTCGTTGATCAGGCCGCATTAGAACAATTCATAGATCGAATTTTGCGTTAATCCTTAATTAAAAAAGGCGGTCTTTTATCGGTGCCTCTTTGTTTGATGCGAATGTTGGATTGGACTGCTTTTAAATGCGCAGCTCGGTTTCTGGATCAAAAAACAAAGACTTTTCTAAGCTAAAGCCCAGACGCATGGTGGTATCGTGTTGGGCCTTAAGCATTGGAGGAATCCGCGCCGTGACTTTACATTCATTGATAAAACCATATAACATCGTATCAGGTCCTGTGGGTTCTTGAGTCGTGATAGCAAAGTCTAATTCGGCATTGCGTTCAGGACTAATAACCCCGATATTTTCTGGACGAATACCCATTAACAAGGTTTTGCCCACATAAGGGCGAAGGCGTTCTGGCGCAACTTGTGTGGCGGAGCTGTTACCGGAGCGCAAATCAAAAACCGTTTTCCCCAAATCTTCACGCAATTGAACTTTAATAAAACTCATTGAGGGTGAACCAATAAATCCCGCGACAAAGAGATTGCTTGGCGTGTCGTAAATCTCGCGAGGGCGGCCAAATTGCTGCACCACGCCGTCTTTCATCACCGCAATTTTATCGCCTAAAGTCATCGCTTCGATTTGATCATGCGTGACGTAGACGGTTGTGCGGCCTAAACGTTGATGCAGAAGTTTAATTTCTGCGCGCATTTCAACGCGTAATTTCGCGTCCAAATTTGATAAAGGCTCATCAAATAAAAATAATTTGGGCTCCCGCGCCAAGGCTCGCCCCATTGCCACGCGTTGTCGTTGACCGCCAGAGAGCTGGCCAGGTTTGCGATCAAGCAGAGCCTCAATTTGTAACAGTGCGGCGACTCGGGCAACGATTTTTGCTTGCTCTGCTTTGGCGACTTTACGAATTGACAGGCCAAATGAGATGTTTTGTCGCACCGTCATTGAGGGATACAGCGCGTAGGATTGAAATACCATTGCGATATCGCGATCTTTGGGCGGCAAATGATTGATACTTTTGCCGTCAATGCAAATTTCACCCGAGCTGGCATCTTCTAAACCAGCAATAATATTAAGCAAAGTGGATTTGCCGCAACCAGAACCGCCGACCAAAATTAAAAACTCCCCAGACTCAATCTCTAAATTGATTCCCTTGAGAACGGGTTGACCGTTAGGGTAGGTTTTTTGAATATTACGGATGCTAAGTTGAGTCATAAAGTCTCCAGTCGTTTTATTTTTGATTAGGGCAGTTCTATCAATTCATTTTTGCGGCGAATTGCTTTGTTGCGCAGTACGCGAAATCCTCACGTACTGTAGGTACGCTCCGGTTTCTGTGTGCTGTGCGCCTCGCACTTCATCCGCACATTCTGTATTTATAGAAGTGCCCATTAGCCTTTAACTGCGCCGGCGGTAAGGCCGCGAACAAAATAGCGCCCCGCAATAATGTAGACCACCAGCGTTGGCATTGCCGCGATGAGCGCGGCCGCCATATCGGTGTTGTACTCTTTAACGCCTGTAGAGGTGTTTACTAAGTTATTGAGCGCCGTCGTAATCGGTTGCGCGCTACTGCCTCCAAATACGACGCCAAATAGAAAGTCGTTCCAAATTTGAGTAAATTGCCAAATGATAGAGACGACAAAAATCGGCGTTGAAATCGGTAATAAGATGCGTCCAAAAATCGTCCAGAACCCCGCACCATCAATACGCGCCGCTCGTATCAACTCATGTGAAATTGATAAAAAGTAGTTGCGGAAAAATAAAGTCGTAAACGCTAATCCGTATACCACGTGCACAAAAATCAAACCACTCATCGTATTGGCCAGACCGAACAGGCCGAGAAAACGCGCCATGGGTAAAATAATGACCTGAAAGGGGATGAAACAACCGAGAAGCAAGCCCGTGAATAAAATTTCGCTACCGCGGAACTTCCAATGCACCAAAACATAACCGTTTAATGCGCCCACAATTGTTGAGATCAGTACTGCTGGGACGACCAGTTGAATTGAATTCCAAAAGTAAGGCGCCATTCCTTCGCAACGAACGCCGGTACAGGCGCGGCCCCAGGCTTTAATCCACGCATCCAAAGACAAGTGCACGGGGAAAGACAGCAAATTCGAATTACGAATTTCGTCGACAGTCTTAAAAGACGTTGCTAATAAAACGTAAAGAGGGATTAGGTAATACGCTGCAAAAAGAATGAGCAGAGCGTATAAAAATAATCGAGAGGGTTTAATCAGCATCGCGCAGTCTCCTTAGCTTTTCTGTTTCGTTTCCATGTAAATCATCGGAACCAGGACCGCGATTAAGGTTAATAACATCATCATGGCAGAGGCCGCGCCCAAACCGAGCTGGCCGCGGTTAAACGAAAATTGATACATAAAGATCGCCGGCACATCTGTTGAGGTTCCAGGGCCGCCGCCAGTTAGGGCCATGACCAAGTCAAAACTTTTCACGGCAATATGCGCCAAAATCATTGCCACGCTAAAGAAAACCGGACGAATCGAGGGAATAATGATGAGCCAATAAATGGTTGGGGCTTTGGCGCCATCAACCTGAGCGGCTTTAAATAATTCAGCATCAACGCCGCGCAGGCCGGCGAGGAACAAGGCCATTGCAAAACCAGAGGATTGCCACAATCCCGCCAGAACCACGGTATAAATCGCCATATCGGAGTTAACGACCCAATCAAAGCTCGCGTTTTGAAAGCCCCAATCATGCAAGACTTTTTCGACACCGATTCCAGGGTTCAGTATCCATTTCCACGCAGTTCCCGTGACGATGAAAGACAGAGCCATGGGGTAGAGGTAAATCGCACGTAAAAAGCCTTCAGCGCGAATTTTTTGATCCAACAAAATAGCAAGCAATAGACCAATCGCGCCGGCACCAAAAACGAACAGCAGGCCAAAAATTCCCAGGTTAGTCCAACTGACCCACCAGCGATCGGTATCAAAAAGTGCAAGGTATTGAACGAATCCGGCCCATTCCCAGCGAGGCAATAAGCGCGATTCGGTAAAAGACAGCCACGCGGTAATGAGGATAAAGCCGTAAATAAAGATCAGCGCAATGAGTACCGTCGGCGAGATGACCAGTTTGGCTAAAAAATTATCGCCAAATAATTTGATACGACTCATGGGGCCTCCTTAGCGGCGTTTTATTTTAGGGCACTTCTATCAATTCATTTTTGCGGCGAGTTGCTTTGTTGCGCAGTACGCGAAATCCTCACGTACTGTATGTACGCTTCGGTTTCTGTGTGCTGTGCGTCCCGCACTTCATCCGCACATTCTGTATTTATAGAAGAGCCCTTTATCAATAATTTTTATTTTTATATACTGAAAAAAACTTGAAGCACCGCGATGAAACAAGTTTTTTTCGCTATATTTTCATGCCGTCCCATCGTTTAAATCGATGGGACGGCACAAATTAAAGCAACAAGTGACAACAACTATTTCGTTGTGCCTGCTTATTTTGTTGCGCCTGCTTTAGCAACTGCCGCGGCAGCGTCTTTGCTTTTCATATCTGAACTCATGAATTTAGCAACAACGTCAACAATCGCGCCTTGAGTCGCGTTAGGAACCGCCATTCCGTGGGCAAACGAAGGCACTAAACCACCATTGGACGATGATTTGCCCATGTCTGCCATCGACAATTTGGCACAATCGTCAAATTTGTCAGTAGGAACGCCAGAAATACGTGCAGGAATCGAACCTTTATTCAAGTTAAACACTTCTTGAAATTCTGGGCTCATTACGGTTGACGCTAATGCTAACTGAGCTTTTTGAGCGGCAGGGTCTTTTTGTTTAAACATCGCTAAAGAATCGATGTTGAACGTGAACGACGTTGCGGTACCAGGAGCTGCGGCGCAGATATAGTCTTTGCCAGGTGCTTTACCGGCGGCAGTGAATTCGCCTTTTGCCCAGTCGCCCATAAATTGCATACCGGCTTCGCCTTTGATGACCATTGCGGTAGCCAAGTTCCAATCGCGGTTGGCCGCATCTTTATCGATGTAGGTTTTGAGTTTGGCTAAGGTATCAAATACTTTGACCATCGTTGGCGAGTTCAATGCTTTTGGATCAAGTTTGACCAAAGCGTCTTGAAAGAACTTCGCGCCACCAACACCTAACACCACTGATTCAAAAACCGTTGCATCTTGCCAAGGTTGGCTGCCGTGAGCCAAAGGTTGAATTTTGGCTTTTTTGAATTTGTCAGCTAAAGCAAAGAATTCAGCGTAATTTTTTGGTGCTGTTTTTACGCCAACTTTTTCCATTGCTGCTTTGTTAATCCACAACCAGTTGACGCGGTGCACGTTAACAGGAGCGGCAACATATTCGCCTTTAAATTTCATGACATCGGCAACGACTTTAGGTAACAAAGTATCCCAATCTTTAGCCGCTTCATTGACGTTTGCTAAAGCGCCTTCGTTCGCCCATTCTTGAATGGTCGGGCCTTTGATTTGTGCAGCAGCAGGCGCATTGCCCGCAACGACACGTGCTTTCAAAGCAGTCATGGCCGCGTCACCGCCACCACCGGCGATCGCAGAATCAACCCAAGTGATGCCCTGTTTTTGCATCATGCTTTTTAATTCGCCGATCGACTTCGCTTCGCCACCTGAAGTCCACCAATGTAAAACTTCAACGCTAGGACCCGCGGGTGCTGCTGCGGTAGATGCAGACGCAGATGCGGCTGGAGCAGCTTCTTTTTTACCGCAAGCCGTTAAGGCCAGTGCCGCAAAAGATGCGACTAATAATATTTTTTTCATTTAGAGATCTCCCTTAAAGATAAGAACACAGCGAACAGAAAATTCGCCGCACGGCACTGAACATGCGCTACTTTTTACGCGGATAAAACTTTTGCGTAATTTGAATTAACACGTTAGCAGTCTTTCGATTTTAGATGATTTTCAGGGCGCGGGTCCAAAACGCTACAAAATAAATTTTGTATGGAGGCCTATTCTCGATGTCGAGTTTGAGTCTTTACGATACACGCTGATACACTTCGCTCCTTCATATTTTGATTATCGTCATCATGGCAGGGCATTCCAAGTGGGCTAATATTAAGCATAAAAAAGCAGCGACTGATGCAAAGCGCGGACGTATCTGGACTCGTCTTATTAAAGAGATTACGGTGGCGGCGCGTATGGGGGGCGCTGATGCGGACAGTAATCCGCGCCTGCGTTTGGCGATGGATCGAGCCGCCGCGTCAAATATGCCCAAAGACAATGTTCAACGTGCGATTACACGCGGTCTGGGCGAAGAGGGCGGGGCGAATTTTGAATCGGTGCGTTACGAAGGTTATGGCGCGAATGGCGTGGCCATCATCGTTGACTGTTTGACGGATAATCGCACCCGCACCGTGGCAGAAGTTCGGCACGCGTTTTCTAAAAACGGCGGCAATATGGCGACAGAAGGCGCGGTCGCGTTTCAGTTTACCCACTGTGGACAGTTTTTGTTTGCGCCAACAACAGATGAAGGCGCCTTGATGGACGTCGCTTTGGATGCCGGCGCTGACGATGTGTCTGGAGATACTGAAGATGGTTTTGAGGTCGTGTGCGCACCGATGGATTTTGCGCGCATTCAGGCGGCGTTAAATGAAAAAAAATTAAGCGCTGAGGTGGCTCAAATCGTGATGAAGCCGTCGGTAGAAATAGAGTGTAATGCCGAGGACTCTGCCAAAACTCAAAAGTTAATTGATGCTTTGGAAAATTTAGATGATGTACAAGAGGTCTATTCCAACGCTTTGTTTAGTGAATAAATGGTGGGCACTTCTATAAATACAGAATGTGCGGCGAATTGCTTTGTTGCGCAGTACGCGAAATCCTCACGTACTGTATGTACGTTCCGGTTTCTGAGTGCTGTGCGCCGCGCACTTCATCCGCACATTCTGTATTTATAGAAGTGCCCTAAAGGGTGTAAAAAATATTGTTTCTCTTATGAAAATTCTTGTGGTGGGTAGCGGCGGGCGTGAGCACGCTTTTGCGCATAAATTATCGAGCAGCCCCAATATTCAAGCGGTGCATATCGCTCCGGGTAATGGTGGAACCGAGGGCTTTAGTCGTTGGTTAGTCAATGTGCCGCAAACTGACATTCATGCCCTGGCAGATTTTGTCGAGCAGGAGCGAATAGATTTTACGGTGGTCGGCCCCGAGGTGCCCCTTGCGGCTGGAATTGTCGACGTCTTTCGTGCGCGCCACTTAAAAATTTTTGGGCCAACGCAAGCCGCGGCACAACTGGAGTCGTCCAAAGATTTTGCCAAAGCCTTTATGGCCCGTCACAAGATTCCGACGGCGCGTTATCAAACGTTTACTGATGCCGCTTTAGCGCGTGCGTATGTTGCGCAAGAAGGTGCGCCAATCGTGGTCAAGGCCGACGGCCTAGCGGCAGGAAAAGGGGTCATCGTTGCTCAAACTATTGATGAGGCGAATCAAGCGATCGATGCGATGTTGGCAGATAACCGCTTGGGCGCTGCGGGTGCGCGAGTGGTGATTGAGCAGTTTATTCAGGGTGTTGAGGTGAGTTTTATTGTGATGGCCGATGGCACTAATGTGTTGCCACTTGCCACTTCGCAAGATCACAAGCGCCTATTAAATGACGATATGGGCCCCAATACCGGCGGTATGGGCGCGTATTCACCAACGCCTTTTGTGACGCCGCCTTTGCATGCGCGAATTTTGCGCGAGATTATTAAACCCGTGATTAAAGGAATGAGCGCCGAAGGCATGCCTTATAGCGGTTTTTTGTACGCGGGCATCATGATTGATCCAGAGGGTAATCCTTACACTTTGGAGTTCAACTGTCGTTTAGGCGATCCGGAAGCGCAAGTTATTTTGCCGCGCTTAAAAAGCGATTTGGTGAGCGTTTTACGCAAAGCGTTTGAAGGGCGTTTGGATACGGTTGAGTTGGACTGGGATCGTCGCGTTGCGGTCGGGGTCGTCATTGCGGCGCCAGGTTATCCTGATGCGCCAGAATTGGGTGGCGAGATCGCTCCTTTGCCCAGAAACACCGATGACAGCTTTATTTATCACTCGGGGACGAGGATTAAAGATAATCAATTGCAGGTCTCGGGCGGCCGTGTATTAACCGCGGTGGGCTTGGCGGATACTTTGAAAATGGCGCAAAAAAACGCCTATGATTTGGTCGAAGGCATTTTATTTAAAGGCGCGCAGTGGCGCACTGATATTGCCGCTAAAGCAAATAAGGCCGCGCAAAAAAACAATTAGAAATCACGCTATTGACTTGTCGGCGATTTGTCGGCTCATGGTCCAGCGAGGGACTTGCTTATTGCAACTTCCTTATTCGGGTTTCCCTAAAATAAAAATACACGGAATTTTATGCAGCGCGGGCAGGGGCGCGAGCGCCCACTCTTTAATTGAGCGAGTCATCACGAACTCCTTGGGGTCAGTGAGTTGCGCGGCGATGGTTAATAGGGTTTTTTCATTGCAGTGCTGAATCATTTTTTTTAACAGTGATTCGTTACGAAACGGCGTTTCAATAAAAATCTGACTTTGTCTTTCGGCGTGAGCGCGCGATTCAAAACGTTTTAATGCACTGATACAAGCGGCGTCACTAATCGGTAAATAACCGTTAAACGCAAAAGATTGACCGTTTTGTCCGCTCGCCATCAAGGCCAACATAATGGCGCAGGGGCCAATTAAAGGCTCAACGGGAATTCCAGCGACATGCGCGGCAGCAATCAAGGGCGCGCCCGGGTCAGCGATGGCAGGGGCGCCTGCTTCTGATAACAAACCCACGGCGAGGCCTTTTTTCAGCGGCGCGAGTAATGTCGCGATGGCGTCTGAGGGCGTGTCTTTGTTGAACTCTTGTAGGTTTAACTGTTGAATTGGCGCGGCTAAGGGCGAGAGTGTATTGACGGACTGCAAAAAAGCGCGGGCGCTTTTGGCGTTTTCCACATAAAAACAGGTGAGCGAGCTGATGCGCGAAATCACCCCGGCCGGTAAAGATTGCAAAATGGCTTCGGGTGTTGGTGGTACCAGCGGCGTTGGGATCAAATATAAATGAGCAGGTTTAGAGAGCATAGCAAGCGTAGAGAGGAAGTGCCAGTATCATAGGGTAGTGACGACGTTCAAAATTATGGGCACTTATATCAATTCATTTTTGCGGTGAATTGCTTTGTTGCGCAGTACGCGAAATCCTCACGTACAGTATGTACGCTCCGGTTTCTGTGTGCTGTGCGCCGCGCACTTCATCCGCATATTCTGTATTTATAGAAGTGCCCTAAAAATAAAACAATAAGGAAGAGAGTTTATGAATTCATGGAGAGAACAAGCACAAAAATTATCGATCGATGGACGCGCGTTTATCAATGGTAAACGAGTCGCCGCACGGACTGTTTTCGATTGTGTGTCGCCGCGAGATGGGCGCGTTTTGTGTCAGGTGACGCGCGGCGATGCCCGCGATATCAACGACGCGGTTGCTGCCGCACGACAAAGCTTTAATCGCGGCGTGTGGTCGCAAATGTCACCGCGCGCGCGTAAAGATGTGCTTATTGCGTTTGCGGGCTTGATGCGCAGTAACGCGCCAGAACTTGCTTTGTTGGAAAGTTTAGATATGGGTAAGCCGGTCGCGTATAGCCAAAAAATCGACGTTGGTAGCGCCGCGCATTGCATCCGCTGGTACGGCGAAGCAATTGATAAATGCTACGATGAAATCGCGCCGACGTCGGCAAACAGTTTAGCGATGATTACTCGCGAACCGATGGGGGTGGTCGGCGCAATTGTGCCGTGGAATTACCCCATGCTGATGGCGTCGTGGAAAGTCGCCCCTGCTTTGGCGATGGGCAATAGCGTGGTGTTAAAGCCGTCAGAAAAATCGCCATTAAGCGCGCTGCGTTTGGCCGAATTGGCGATGGAGGCGGGTTTGCCCGAAGGCGTTTTGAATGTTGTTCCAGGGTTTGGTGATGAAGCGGGTAGTGCTTTGGCGTTACACATGGATGTTGATTGCATTGCCTTTACAGGCTCGACGCGTGTTGGCAAAATGATTACTCAATATGCAGGACAGTCGAATTTAAAGCGCGCGTATACGGAGTTGGGCGGCAAGTCGCCATTCATTATTCTTGAGGACGCTGATATCGAGCGCGCGACAGAGTCTTGTGTAGGCTCGATTTTCTTTAATCAGGGCGAAAGTTGTAATGCGCCTTCGCGCCTGTTGGTACAGCGCAAACATTACGATTCGGTGTTGGCGCGCGCGGCAGAGCTGGCCAAAGACTATCAACCGGCAGATCCTTTGGATGACGCTACGGTGATGGGGGCCTTGGTTGATAAAGGGCAGCTGGATACGGTGATGCGCTATATCGAAAGTGGCAAAAAACAAGGCGCGGCCTTGATCTGTGGCGGCGAGGCGGTGACAATTAACGGCGCCGGATTTTTTGTGCAGCCGACGATTTTTGGTGACGTGCGTCCAGAAATGACCATTGCCTGTGAAGAAATTTTTGGCCCGGTTTTGTCGGTGATTCCGTTTGATACACCCGCCGATGCGATTGCTTTGGCGAATGACTCGTCATACGGTTTGGCGGCGTCGGTGTGGACGCAAAATATCGATTTGGCGCATCAAAGCGCGCGCGCGCTACGTGCGGGAACCGTCCATGTGAATTGCTATGATGAAGACGACATTACGGTGCCTTTTGGTGGGTACAAACAGTCTGGCAATGGACGCGATAAATCTTTGCATGCGCTGGAGAAATACAGCGAGTTGAAAACGACCTGGATTAAATTTCAAGACATGAAAAAATCTTGATCAATTTAAAAAACGTAACAGTCAATTTTTAGTACGGCACTTCTGTTTTTACAAAGCAGAGTGCGTGTATTTTGTGAGTAATATTGCTTGGTTTAAGGACATCGTTAATGAATTTTTTTAGTCCCTGTCCACGAGGCTTGGAGCCCGTTTTAGTTGAAGAGTTGCGTCGATTGGGCGCGCAAAAAGTCGAAGAGACTGCCGGAGGTGTCGGATTTCAAGGCGACTGGTCGCTTGTCTATCGCGTCAATTTACATTCGCGCATTGCCAGTCGTGTTTTACTGGAAGTTGCGCGCGGCGCTTATCGCTCTGAAGACGATATTTATCGTTTTGCTTCGGCGCAAAAATGGGAAGATTGGTTTGAGCCGGATACGACTTTTCGCGTCGATACCACGGCGGTACAGACGAATTTAAAAAGTACGGCATTTGTGACTTTGAAAGTCAAGGATGCCGTGTGTGACCGGATGCGTGCTAAATTTCAATGCCGCCCCGATGTGAATACCTTGAATCCAAAAGTTCGCGTCTCGATTTTTTTATACCGCGAAACAATGATTTTATACATCGACACCTCTGGTGAGGCCTTATTTAAGCGCGGTTGGCGCATGGAAAAAGGTGATGCGCCCCTGCGTGAAAATTTAGCCGCAGGCTTGTTGGCGCTAGCGGGATGGCGGGTCGGCACGCCTTTGTTTGATCCGATGTGTGGTTCTGGGACTTTATTGGTCGAAGCTGCGCAACAGTGCTTAGGAATTCCTGCAGGGTCTTTGCGGCACTTTGGTTTTCAACATTTACGTTTTTATGATCGCGATCAATGGATGGCATGCAAAGCCGAAGTCCCCGCGCCAGACGCAACAAAAACCAATTTGTCTTTATTTGGCAGCGATATTTCGGGCGATATGGTGACGGTCAGTGCGGACAATTTATTGCGCGCCGGCGTGTCCGCATCAATTCCCTTGAAACAGGTTGAGGCACAATTTATCGAAGCGCCCGCAGCTTCGGGCATTATTGTGACCAATCCGCCCTACGGTTCACGCTTGTCAGTGCGCGGCGATGCGACAATGGATACGGATGAGCGTTACGAGGCTTTTTTCAACGCGCTCGCGACGACATTAAAACAGGGTTTTAGCGGCTGGCAGGTATTTATTTTGTCGGCCGATCGCGACTTGCCGCATTTACTGCGCTTGAAAGAGTCGCGCAAAACGCCGATTTTTAACGGTGCGATTGAATGTCGGTTTTTCCGCTTTGATATGGTTGCCGGCGGCAACCGAAAATCGACGCCGGTGACGAAGATTCAAGAATAAGTTGGGGGTATCAGTGCAGGAATTTTGGTGCTGGCGAGGACTTGGGTCTCGGACCTGAACTTTCTCGACGAACTTCCTCGAATAAGGACTTGAAATCTCGATAGGGCGACTTACAACCCTATTCAGGTGAAGCAAGAGATACCAGAATAGGCGCCAATCCTTTCTTTTGCTATTCCTGTTGTTATTGTTTTTGCTTTTGCCATTTCAGGCTCGAATTATTGACAAAGTCTCGTGCGAGTTTTTACGCCGTCTTTTGTTGTCTTTGCTGTTTTTTATAGAGACTTATATGACTGATTCGACCACTCCTCTTTTTGACAGTATTCCCTCAAACGATTCGGCTGATTCAGTTGAGGTGTCTGCCGCAGATCATAAAAATGATGGTGCCAATCCGATTATTGTGTTGGATGCCACGCCGGATACCTTGCCATTGCTGCCCTTGCGCGATGTGGTCGTTTTTCCACATATGGTGTTGCCATTGTTTGTCGGGCGGAATAAATCCGTTCGTGCTTTGGAAAGCGCTACGGCGCAAGGAACACAAATTGTTTTGGTCGCGCAAAAAAAATCGGTTGAAGATGAACCCTTAATCGGTGATTTTTACCAAGCCGCTTGTTTGGCGACGGTTTTGCAAATCATGAAGTTGCCTGATGGCACCTTGAAAGTTCTGGTTGAAGGCAAATCGCGCGTGATGATTACCGAGACTATCGAGGTCGATGAGCACTATCGTGTTCGTGTCGAACCTGTCGCGGACCCAGAGTTGGGCCAGGACAGCGATAGTTTGTTGCAAATAGAGGGTTTGCGCCGCACTTTGTTTGATCAGTTTGAGCAGTATGTAAAGTTGGGTAAAAGGGTCTCGCCGGAGATCATGAATATGTTGACCGGCATTGATGAGCTGTCGCGCTTTGCCGACACGATTGCTGCGCATTTACCGATTAAACCAGAGCAGAAACAAAAAATATTAAGCGAGCATGATTTGGTCGCGCGCATGGAGTTGTTGCTCGATTTGATCGAAGGTGAAAAAGAAATTTTGACCATCGAGAAAAAAATTCGTGGCCGCGTTAAAAAGCAAATGGAAAAATCACACCGTGATTACTATTTGTCAGAGCAGGTCAAAGCGATTCAAAAAGAAATGGGCGATGATGAAGTCGCCGATTTAGATCAAATTGAAAAGAAAATAAAAGCCGCCAAAATGCCCAAAGAGGCGCATGAAAAAGCAATGTCGGAATTAAAAAAGCTCAAGCTAATGGCGTCGATGTCGTCCGAGGCGACGGTGGTGCGCAATTATTTGGACGCCTTGATTGCCTTGCCTTGGAGCAAAAAAACCAAAACGAATCCGGATCTTGATCAAGCTGAAGCGATTTTGGACTTGGATCATCACGGGCTGACCAAAGTTAAAGAGCGCATCGTTGAATATCTCGCCGTACAAAATCGCGTGAACAAAATGCGCGCGCCGATTTTGTGTTTGGTTGGGCCGCCGGGCGTGGGCAAAACCTCTTTGGGGCAATCAATTGCCAAAGCGACCTCGCGTAAATATGTGCGCATGGCCTTGGGCGGCGTTCGTGACGAAGCCGAAATTCGCGGCCATCGACGTACTTATATTGGCTCGATGCCGGGGAAAATTTTACAAAGCTTGGCTAAGGCGGGAGCGCGCAATCCTTTATTTTTGTTGGATGAAGTTGACAAAATGGGGTCCGACTTTCGAGGGGATCCTTATGCGGCATTGTTAGAGGTGTTGGACCCCGAACAAAATCACACTTTCTCAGATCATTACATCGATGTTGATTTTGATTTGTCCGACGTGATGTTTGTGGCGACCTCGAATTCGTACAACATTCCGCCAGCCCTATTGGATCGGATGGAGATTATTCGTTTGTCCGGTTATACCGAAGATGAAAAAGTCAGTATCGCGCACAAACATTTAATTCCGAAGCAAATTCAAGCCAATGGTTTGAACGACGCGGAAATCACGATTGACGAATCGGCGGTGCGCGATGTGATTCGCTATTACACGCGTGAAGCGGGGGTGC
Source organism: Burkholderiaceae bacterium (assembly GCA_031538685.1). Classification (GTDB taxonomy): domain Bacteria; phylum Pseudomonadota; class Gammaproteobacteria; order Burkholderiales; family Burkholderiaceae; genus JAVKLU01. Next base: position 16,451 of record JAVKMA010000357.1, read on the forward strand.
GTTCTTTAGAGCGCGAATTGGCGCGGATTTGCCGCAAAGTGGTGCGCAGTAAGGTATCTGCGGTGAAAAAAAATGCGGGGCAAAAAGACGCCGCGCGAATAAAACAAGCGGAACAAGCGAAACAAACGCGGGTGAGTTCGGCCAATTTAGAAACGTATTTAGGCGTACAAAAATATGATTTTGGTTTAGCTGAATCTGAAAATAAAGTCGGACAAGTCGTTGGCTTGGCGTGGACCGAAGTGGGCGGTGACTTGCTGACCATCGAAAGTTTGATCATGCCGGGCAAGGGCAATATTTTAACGACGGGGACTTTGGGTGATGTGATGAAAGAGTCCATTGCGGCCGCGCGCAGTATTGTGCGTAGCCGTGCGGCACAGTTTGGCGTGAAAGATGATGTCTTTGAAAAAACTGATTTACACGTTCATGTGCCGGAGGGCGCGACACCGAAAGACGGCCCCTCCGCAGGGATTGCGATGACGACGGCGTTGGTGTCGGCGTATAGCAAAATTCCCGTGCGCGCGGATGTGGCGATGACCGGTGAAATTACTTTGCGTGGCGAAGTCTTGCCGATTGGTGGTTTGAAAGAGAAGTTATTGGCGGCGCATCGCGGTGGCATTAAGACGGTTTTGATTCCGCATAAAAGCATTAAAGACTTGATCGAAATTCCCGACAACATCAAAAATGTTTTAGAAATTATTCCCGTACGCTATATCGAAGAAGTGTTGCGTTACGCCTTGGCAAGCGCGCCGATACCCTTGCCAGAAGTGGTTGCAGCGGGGTTGTCGGTACCGCAAGCGGCGGGAATTACCTTGGACAATCCGCAATGGATGGACCATGGCGTCAAGCATTAAACCCAACTTTTGTGCGGGTCGTTTTTGCTTGTTTCTTTGCTTGTTTCTTTATTGGTATCGCTGATTTTTAAACGCGGTTTACGTTTTAGCTAAAAACGTCAGCGCTTGACGAATGCCGTCCGAGACCGTCGCACCAGCAGGTAATTGCCCGATTGCGGCGCGAACTTCGCGTTCGGAATAACCCAGGGCGGTTAAGGCTTGAGAAATATCATCTTGACTGGATGCTGGCGCACCATTGGCGCGCGACGCCACCGAGCCGCTCCACGCGCCTTTGAGTTCGAGCAGCAAACGTTCGGCGGTTTTTTTGCCGATACCAGGGACTTTGGTCAATCGTCCGGCGTCTTGCATCACCACGGCATTGCGCAAATCATCGCTGGACATGCCTGACAAAATCGACAAAGCGGTGCGCGCACCGACGCCGGAAATTTTGATCAGTTGGCGGAAGGTCGTACGTTCGTCTTCGCGCAGAAAACCAAATAACAATTGCGCGTCTTCACGGACGACAAAGTGCGTGAGCAATACCAGATGCTGGCCGGTTTCTGGCAGGTCGTAAAACGAACTCATGGGGACACTGACTTCATAACCGACGCCGTGACAATCAATGACGACATTGGGTGGTGATTTGGCAACAAGTGTGCCGGTTAAGCGTTCGTACATAGTGAATAAGAAAAAATGTAATCCGAGAGTTGATGAAAATGGGTGACGAAAAGCCTTTTTCAGGACTCGCCTTTAACTCGCCGATAATAGCCGCTCGTCTTTTTACTTTAACCGCTGATGCCTGTGTTGCAGATTGCTGAGCCTAATCAAAATAGCGTGCGAAGCGCGCTACTAAATGACGCGCAAAACGGTGCACAAAACGATGCGCAAAACGGGACGCCAAAAAGTGCGTCTGCGCCGCGTCGTTTGGTGGTTGGTATTGATCTGGGGACAACGCATTCTTTAGTGGCCACCGTGAAAAACGACATTGCGCAAATTCTGCCAGATGCGCAGGGTCGACCACTGTTGCCCTCTGTGGTTCATTATGCGACATCGGGAACTCTGGTCGGTTACACCGCGCAAGCCTATTCTGCCAGCGACGCATTGAATACGATTGTTTCGGTTAAGCGTCTGATGGGGAAAGGTTTTGATGACGTGGCGACTTTGACGCATTTACCGTATCTGTGGGCGCGCGATGGTCAGACTGGTTCGCTTGGTCAGATGGGTCAGATCGATGCGACATCAGATTCAAATATCAATACGAAGTCAAATATAAATCCGAAGCGAGTGATCAGCGATCACGACAGCGTGCGGATTCGCACGCGTGCGGGCGATAAAACACCGATTGAAATCTCCGCTGATATTTTGCGCGTCTTGCGCGATCGCGCCGAACAACAGTGTGGTGACACATTGCATGGCGCGGTGATTACGGTACCCGCCTATTTTGATGAAGGTCAGCGCCAAGCGACCAAAAATGCGGCGCAATTGGCCGGAATTCATGTATTGCGCTTGTTGAGTGAGCCGACCGCTGCCGCATTGGCGTATGGTTTGGATCAAGGCATGCAAGGCGTGTATGCGGTCTACGATTTGGGCGGCGGGACGTTTGATATTTCTTTATTGCGTTTATCCGACGGCGTTTTTGAAGTCGTTGCGACCGGAGGAAATGCGCAATTGGGGGGCGATGATTTTGATCATCGTCTGTATTGTTATTTGATCGAGTGCTCATCTTTAGCCCCGCCTTCACCGTCGGATGCGCGCCGTTTGATGGCAGAGGCGCGTCGTTGTAAAGAATTGTTATCAACCCATGCCGAAGTTCCCGTAAATCTGCTACTGGACAGCGAAGAGCGAGTGCAAACGGTGTTGACGCAAACCTTATTCTGGCAGCTGACCGAAGCCTTAGTGGGCCTGACGGTACAGTCGGTCAAAGGCGTTTTGCGCGATGGAAGCTTGTCATTAAATGAAATTGACGGGGTAATTTTGGTTGGCGGTGCGACGCGGATGCCCCATGTGCGCCGCGCGGTGGAGCAGTTTTTTGGGCGGACGGCTTTATGCAGTTTAGACCCCGATCAAGTCGTTGCCTTAGGCGCGGCAAATCAGGCCGCTAAATTGGCGGGACAATTGATGGGACAATCGGGGCGCCAAGACAATTGGTTGTTGTTAGATGTGATTCCACTGTCTTTGGGTTTGGAAACAATGGGCGGCTTGGTGGAAAAAATTATTCCACGTAATAGTCCGATTCCCTGTGCGTACTCGCAAGAATTTACGACGTATAAAGACGGTCAAACCGCGTTGGCGCTGCATGTGGTGCAAGGCGAACGCGAGTTGGTTGCTAATTGCCGATCTTTGGCGCGGTTTGAATTGCGCGGCATTCCGCCGATGTTGGCGGGCTTGGCGCGAATTCGCGTCAGTTTTCAAGTCGATGCGGATGGTTTGTTATCGGTGAGCGCGATCGAGTCGCGATCACAAGTGAGCGCCCAAATCAGCGTCAAACCCAGTTATGGACTGAGCGCCACAGACATCAATACTATGTTGGCGCAAGTGCTGGATTGTGCAGAAGAGGATAAGGCGCAAAAACAATACGCCGAAGCGGCCTTAGATGCGCAAAAAATGATGGACGCGGTGAATCGCGCGATCGAGCAAGACGCCAATTTATTATCGGTAGATGAGGATGCGGCGATTTCGCAAAGCCTCGCCCAATTGACTGAAAGTTTGCGGCTTCGTGCGGCACTACCGCAAGTGCGGGAACACATGCGCCATTTACGGCAGTGCACCGAAGCCTTTGCGCAAAGGCGGATGAATGCGCATGTGCGCAAAGCCCTGACGGGACAGCACATCGATACCGTCTCGGTGGAGTCGGCGCCGTAAATAAGGCATCGCGTATTTTTTAATGCATTAGGGTACTTCTATAAATACAGAATGTGCGGATGAAGTGCGCGGCGCACAGCACACAGAAACCGGAGCGTACCTACAGTACGTGAGGATTTCGCGTACTGCGCAACAAAGCAATTCGCCGCAAAAATGAATTGATAGAAGTGCCCATGAATAATTTTTTCTTTTGATATGCCTTTTGCTAAAACCTCTGCGCTGACACGACCGAGTTTTTTATTTCGGTTGCAACAGCATTTACGCATCTTCGATCCGATTTTGTTGCTGATTTTGTTTGTGATCATGTGCTTGAGTTTGCTGACTTTGTTCTCGGCGAGCTTTGTGTTTGAAGGACGCTTTTTGGGGCATTTACGCAATTTGTCCGTCGCATTTTTGGTGATGTGGGTGGCGGCAATGGTGCCGCTGAGTTGGTGGGTGCGCTTGGCTTTGCCGCTTTTTATTGGCGGATTGTTGTTATTGTTTGGCGTGGCGGCTTTTGGTTTAATTAAAAATGGTGCGCGCCGTTGGTTGGACCTGGGTATCGTGTTACAGCCTTCAGAGATTATGAAAATTGCGGCGCCGATGATGCTGGCTGCGTTTTTTCATCGCTATGGCGACTACTTAAAACCCAGGCACTTCTTCGGTGCCTTTTTAATTCTGTTGGTGCCTTTCGCCTTGATTGTGCGTCAACCCGATTTAGGCACGGCGACTTTAGTTTTGATGTCGGGTTTTCAAGTGATTTTTTTGGCAGGCCTTTCGTGGCGCCTGATCGTCGGACTGGGCGTTGTTGGTGTCGTCAGTGCGCCTTTTGCTTGGAATTTTTTACACGGTTACCAACAGCAACGCATATTAACTTTTTTAAATCCAGAGAGTGACGCTTTAGATAAAGGCTTTCATATTATTCAATCGGTGATCGCCATTGGTTCAGGAGGCTTTATCGGCAAAGGTTGGTTAAAGGGGACGCAGACACATTTGCAATTTATTCCAGAGCGGACTACCGACTTTATTTTTGCGGCGTTCTCCGAAGAGTTTGGATTTATCGGTGCTGCGATTTTGTTGCTGATGTATTTTTTATTGATTGGTCGCGCTTTTTTTATCGCCAGTCATGCGCCGACACTGTTCTCGCGACTGTTAAGCGGCTCGATTGCGATGCAATTGTTTACCTATGTGTTTGTGAACATCGGCATGGTCATGGGGATTGTGCCGGTGGTGGGCGTGCCTTTGCCATTTATGAGTTACGGCGGTACGGCGCTGATGACCTTAGCACTGAGCGTCGGTATTTTGATGGGAGTTAATCGCGCTCGGCATTTAATTCAGACTTAAAAACCGCTTCAATATTTTGATATTTTCTAATGGGCACTTCTCTCAATACAGAATGTGCGGATGAAGTGCGCGGCGCACAGCACACAGAAACCGAAACGTACATACAGTATGTGAGGATTTCGCGTACTGCGCAACAAAGCAATTCGCCGCAAAAATGAATTGATAGAAGTGCCCTAATGAGTTGTTTGTGAGGAAGGCTTGAGACAATGAACACAAAGGTGGTTCTAGTGACCGGTGCAGCACAACGAATCGGCGCGGCGATTGCGCAGCATTGCGCTAATGCCGGATGGCGCGTCGCTCTGCACTACAACCGTTCGGCCGATGCGGCAGAACGCACTCGGCAAAGTCTGATTACGCCCGATCAACATGACTGTTTTAGTGCCGATTTTGCAGATGAGGATTCTGATCGCGTCGCCGATAAATTGATTGATGCGGTGGTGAAAAAAATGGGCCGTATTGATGCGATCGTGAATAATGCATCACTGTTTGCGCACGACAAAGATGGTTTGGCGATTAAATCTGAAGTTAAATCTGCAACCAAATCTGCAACTGCTGCCGACGCGACGCTTGACGCAGAGCAATACTTTTATCATCCCGCGCTGATCGCCCACATGAAAGTCAATGTGAGTGTGCCGATTTTGTTGGCGCAGACTTTGCATCGCCATTTAAGGGCCTTGGATTCAAGCGCTTCAAACACGACAGGTCGCGCTTGTGTGGTGAATTTACTGGACCAAAAATTGTGGAATCCGAATCCTGATTTTTTAAGTTACTCCTTGAGCAAAGCCGCTCTGCAATATGCGACGACGGTGTTGGCTCAAGCGTTTGCGCCGACGCTTCGAGTGTGTGCGGTCGCGCCAGGAATGAGTTTGCCCAGTACCTATCAAACCGATAACAATTTTACTCAAGCGCAACAGCATTCGCTATTGGGTTTTGCCAGCACTCCTCAAGACGTGGCCAAGGCGGTATTGTTTTTGTTAGAGACGCCTTCAGTGACCGGCAGCAGTATTTTGGTCGACGCGGGACAGCATCTGATGCCCAATCGGCGCGATGTGATGTTTTTGGCGCCGCAATGATGGTGCTCTCGCCGGCGCATTAAGCCTATGGCCAGTTTTACCCCCACCCAACAAGAGTGTTTTGATGCGGCGCGAGTGCTGATAAGAGACGCCCGCTATCCCGAGGCGCGCGAAATCCTCGAAAAAATATACCAAGAAAAATCGGATCACGACGAACTTACCCATTTATTGGGGGTCGCTCGTTTCTACGATGGCGCACAAAAAGCCGGAGTTCAGTTAGTCGAAGCGGTACTCAAGCGTATTCCCAATTGGGCTGACGTGCACTACAACTTGGGTACGATGTATCAACACATGCATACTGGTCGGGGGGGCAGCGATCTGGCGATTCGCGCATTCGCACAGGCCTACCAATTGGCCATGCGCCGAATCGATTTGTTATTGAATTACGGGATTGAACTGGCGCGCGATCATCAGTACGCCTTGAGCGAAAGTATTTTTTTTGAAGCGCTGTATCTGGCGAGTAATGATTTAGAAAAAAGCACCGCGTATAGCAGTTTGAGTTATTTGTATTTTCAGTGGGGTCAGCGAGCAGCCTTGGTGTGTGGTGAAAATGCCGTCAAATACGACGCGAAAGATACGACTGCGTGGATGAATTACGGCAATGCTTTAGTGATGGAGCGCCAGACCGAAAAATCAATTGAGGCTTTTGAAGCGGGCTTGGCACTTGATGTGGCGAGTCCATCGCTGAAATTTAATTTGGGCTTGGCGTATTTGATCAAAGGCGATTTTGTTCGTGCATGGCCTTTGTATGAAGCGCGTTGGCAGGCGATTACCCCTTCGCCAATTCGGCAAGACTTAAGTGCTTCTGAATGGCGCGGCGAAGCGTGTAGCGCCGCTGAGCGCGCCCTGCCGCTACTCATTTATTGTGAGCAAGGGTTTGGCGACACGATACAGTTCTTGCGTTTTGTTCCGATGATTGCGGCGTATTGGGGTGGCCCGGTGTGGTTAGAAGTGCAAGGTGAATGCTTGGAGGTTTTAGCCAAACTCTGGATCGCCCGCGACTCGGTGGCGCGCGTGATTGTGCGCGGCAATTCAACTGCCGGCGCGGTGCGACAGTGTCCTTTATTGAGTTTGCCTTTGGTGGCGCAAAATATCGGATTGCCTTCTGTGCCGCCAGATGAACTGGATTTGCCGTATTTTCATGCGCCGCCGATTCAGCAAGATGCGCAAAATATTAAAGCGCGTCCGCAAATTGCGTTAACTTGGTCGGGCAGCGCGACACACAGCCGCGACGTGTTTCGTTCCATGCCGCTGGCAAAGTTATTGGAGGCCTTGGCGCCCTTGAGCGCGCAGTGTGATTTTGTGAGTGTGCAAAAACCGGTGCGCCCAAGTGATCAACCGGCGTGGCGTCCATGGTTAACACCTGCGCCGGCAGATTTGAATACCTTTTATCAGACGGCGCAAATTTTGGCGGACAGTGATTTAGTGATTACCGTGGATACCGCAGTGGCACATTTGGCGGGCGCGATGGGAAAAAAAGTATTTCTGATCTTGCCCTACGCGCCTGATTGGCGCTGGGGCGATCCGACCTTGGCACCTACGCTGGCGACCCGGTCATATTGGTACCGCGAAATGGTGCTTTTTCGCGCGCCTGAAATTGGCGATTGGGATTCGACGCTTCAGTCTTTGCGCCGCGCGCTAACCGTTTTTGTCGAGGGTTTTGTCATGGCTGATCAAAAACCGCTCATGCAAACGCCTGCGCAAAAACCTGCGCAAAAACCCATCGCAACAGCAAGCACAGCAAGCGGCCTCGTGCCAAAAACACAAAGCACGCCGCTGTATTCTCCTAAGCAAGATAAGGCGCCGCAGTATTTGAGCGAGTCCGAGACAGCAAGTGACATTTCTTTTGAAGACGCGTTAAACCAACTTTTGACACAGGCGCAGGCGGCGATGGGGCAAAATAATTGTATTGAGGCGCTTGCAATTTTGCAACAAGGTTTGGCGCATCCATTCACCGCACACGCAGTCAATTGGCAATTGGCGCATGGCAATATTTTGCTGTTATTGCATCGCTATGACGAAGCAGAAACCGCGCTGCATCGCGCCGTGGCCTTGCAATCCAAGGCTCAACCCGCGTGGCTGTTATTGGGCCAAGTTTTTTGGGCGCAGCGTCTTTATGCCAAAGCGCAAAATGCGTGGATGCAAGCGCAAAGCCTGGCGGCCTTGGACGACAATTTGGCGGCGCGTTTGGCGGAAGCAGCATTTTATGCACATGATTACGCTTTTGCGGCGACCCAATATGAGTTGATCTTGACGCGAAAACATTTATTCACGCCCGAACAGTGTGCGAGGGCCTGGCAAAGTCAGGGGGTGTGTTATGCGTTTTTAAACGACCTTGACGCGGCGAAAAAATGTTATCAAAAAGCGCTCTCGATTCAACCGAATTATTCGCGCGCGCAATTTAATTTAGCCGCGGCATATTTGATTCAAGGTGATTACGCCCAAGCTTGGCCGTTGTACGAAGCGCGCCTGTTATTAGATGACGGCAAAAAAGCGCCTCTTGATCTGCCCGAATGGCGAGGCGAGCGCAACTTGGCGGGACAATGCTTGTTGATTGATGCTGAGCAAGGCTTGGGCGACGCTGTTTTTGCCGCGCGCTTCTTGAGTGTTTTATTAAAGCAGGACATCACTTTGGTGCTGTGGGTTACCGAATCGCTGCGCGAATTGTTTCATTATTTGAATATCGCCAAAGCACTGCGCGCTCGATTGCATGTGGTGACGACTTTGGAAGACGCGTTACAGTTTGTACCGGTCGCGCGTTGTCCGATGATGTCTTTGCCCTACGCGCAAAAAACGACGGAAGAGACGATTCCGGCGGCCGGCGGCTATTTGAAAATGGCCAGTTCAGTTGAGGCAATTCTGGGTAAGAAAAAATCAAGTGCACCAAAAAAACGCGCGGCCTTGATTTGGCGCGGGCGCGCTGAAAATAAAAATGATGCGATTCGTTCGATACCTTTGAGTGAATGGCGCGATCTTGTTGCCGCTTTACATAGCGCGCATTATGAGTGTCACTCTTTAAACCTTGACCCATCAAAGGATGAGCAGGCACTGATGACGCAGTGGGGAATGATTGACGGCACGGCGGGAGTTGATTCTGTGGCGGCAATGGCGCAAATGATTTCGGAGAGCGCCTTAGTGATTACGGTCGACACTTTGCACGCGCACCTCGCCGGTGCTTTGGGGGTGCGGACGTGGGTGTTGTTACCGCACTTTCCTGATTGGCGTTGGCAACAAAATCGCAATGATAGCCCGTGGTATCGTAGCCTGTATTTGTGGCGTCAGTCGGTTCGGGCGCAGTGGGCGCCGGTGTTTACACAAATCATCGATAGAATCAAACAGGACAGTCGCAAACCGTCCAAAGCGGGGTTGCGTAAAAAGAAATAATGCGGGGTTTATTTTTTGATCGCGTCGTGTTTTTGACGTCGTCTCAATGGTTGAAGTATTGGTGTTGATGTATTTGTGCTGAGATAGTAGTGTTGAGATACTCGTTTTTATAAACAGTTTTAATGAAAAAAATTATTTCATGTGCGCTGGCACAAGGTAAT
>JAVKMA010000358.1:0-2547 GCA_031538685.1 Burkholderiaceae bacterium
ATTTGGCCAAGCACCGAACATCAAGTACCAAGCTATGAATTTGAATCCGTCAGCTAGCGCAATAATGGCCTCGCTTAGCGCCATAAAAATTGTTCTTGCCGCGCCATAAAGGCCTTAAATGCACCTCGTTTATTCGCGTTATTGAGCTTTATTTCATTACGTTTATTCGCCGCGACTAGATGCCGATCGTAGATCACAAAATCAAACCTCAAACCGGTCGTGCTAGTCTGATGTTCGCGCGACACTTCGCACCATTCGTCTTTTTTTAATGCCGGAAAATAACTATCACCGGCAAAAATTTCTTGAATTTCAGTCAAATAAATTCGGTCAACTAGATTTTTTTTGAGCGCCTCTTGGTACACCTGACTACCACCGATGATAAACACAGCATTTCCGTGTGCACTTAACTGAAGCGCCTGCGCCAAAGACGAGCACACCGTGCACTGATCAATCGTCAAATTCAAGCGACTGGACAACACGATATTGCGGCGTTCTTTGAGTGGCTTACCAATCGAATCAAAGGTGTTGCGTCCCATGATGATCGTGTGATTTAAGGTCAGAGTTTTGAAATAGCGCAAATCCTCTGGTAAAGACCACGGCAGACGATTATTGTCACCAATCACCCGATTTAAGGATTGTGCGGCGATCAGATTCACTCGCATATCAGTTCTCTAGTTGATTCGCTATACCGCGACTGGCGCTTTAATCGCCGGCATAGGGGCGTAACCGACAAATTCAAAATCGTCGTAACAATACGAAAAAATATCTTTAGGTTGACGCAAGATACGTAATGTTGGCAAGTCTTTTGGCGTGCGCGACAATTGTTCTTGCACTTGCGCCTGATGGTTGGTATAGACGTGACAATCGCCGCCCACCCAAATAAATTCATGTGCGGTCAAGCCACTTTGTTGCGCCATCATGTGCGTCAACAAAGCATAGGAGGCGATATTAAAAGGCACGCCTAAAAACATATCGGCGCTGCGTTGATACAACAAGCACGACAATTTTTGATCCACCACATAAAACTGAAACAGCGCATGACAAGGCGCAAGTGCCATTTTAGAAATCGCCGCTGGATTCCACGCCGACACGATGATGCGACGCGAATCAGGATTATTTTTGAGCAAATTTAGCGCATCAGAAATTTGATCGACCACCACGCCATCAGCGCCTTGCCAACTGCGCCACTGCGCGCCATACACTGGGCCTAAATCACCGCGTTCATCAGCCCACTCATCCCAAATCCGTACGCCGTTTTCACGTAAATACTGCACATTGGTATCGCCCGCCAAAAACCACAACAGTTCATGCACGACCGACTTCAAATGAATTTTTTTAGTAGTGACTAAGGGAAAACCTTGCGTTAAATCAAACCGCAAAGGGTAGCCAAAACACGAACGCGTACCGGTGCCGGTGCGGTCAGATTTTTCAGCCCCTTCAGTTGCGACATAACGCAAAAGATCAAGATAAGCTCGCATGGGTCATTACTCTGCAACGATACGCTTTTTCAACTCAAGGCCCAGTGATCGCGGATCCCCTTGGTACAGTTTTTCAACCGCATGCGATTCCATCAAATATTTTTGTAAATCGATTCGTTCTTGATGAATTTCAATCATGCGCAATGCTGCGTGTAAATATTCCTCATTACTGTGCGTAATGGTCCATTCAGGCAAGCCAACACGGCGATACAAAGCTTCATCAATGTGTTCAAACACTTCGGGGCCAGAACGACACACTCCAGGCAATCCCACACTAAAAGCGTCGACAATCCCGTTGGTATTGCCAAAAGGGAATGGACTCAAAAATAAATCACACTCATTCATTCGCGTCAAATACTGCGCGTATTCCTGATGCGTATACACAATTGCGCCAGGCACCGCGTGTTCAATAATGCTTTTAACTTGCATGAATACAATGCCATGCGCAAAACCGACAAAGAAATGCAGCCGCACTGGCACGCGCGATTGTTCTAACAAGGCACGACAAACATCCAAAAAACTCGGATTAATTTTCATCGTCGTCGCGGCAATCGCGACATTCACGACTTTTGGAATCGAGAAATCACGCGCGGGAAGTTCCACTTTAAATATGGTTGGAACATAAGGTTGACCATCTTTAGGCAAGCGTATCAATTGTTCGCTAAAACATCCAGGATCACCGACGTAATCGTCTTCCACGCTCACGTAATCCATGTAAGGCGAATTACTGGTGGCCGGATGGCCTAGCGCAAAAACTTGCATCGGGGCGATACGAAGATTTGCTAAAAACATGGTCAAGGGGAACATCCCCAAGCTGGGCATATACAAAACGCTCGGCCGATTTTTGAGGGCGTAATCACGCACTTGACGCACCGATTCCATGGTGCTGGTTCCCGCAGGGATCAACACAAATTCATCAAATACAGCACGCCCTTGATCATCCACGCAATTTTCATATCCCATCGCCACTACATGAAATTGCTCTTTGGCAAAACGCATGGTTTGCGAATGTGTGCGAAAAATCGAATGTCCCGCAGTAAACCATTCCAACACAATCAATAACAAAGGC
>JAVKMA010000359.1:0-5542 GCA_031538685.1 Burkholderiaceae bacterium
AGACAACGGTCAAGACAATAACCGCTGGGACTGGGAGATGCGCGTGTTGGCGCTCACGGTTCAAGAAGACGTGAGCGACGACCGTGTTTGTTTTTATGAGAACACCAATTACGAAGGCAAATCCAGATGCTTTGATAAGGGCAACTACACCAATTTAGGTGACTATCCAAGTGGAGGCGGTCCTGCGATCCGTACTTTTAGCTCGGCAAAATTGGGGGACAATTGCCATTGGGCGGAGGTGCATGGCAGCGAGCGTATGAATGGCTTTAGTCGCAGTGTTGATGATCTTTACATTATGAATGACCAAGCCGTGGCAGTAGTAGTGAAGTGCTCAGAAATCTTGCCGCCGATTCAAAATCAAGATGTGCTGAATCAGGACCCTTATTCTGTTTGCTTTTTTGAGCGTCCCAACTACCTCGGTAAGTCGAAATGCTTTTCTCACGGTAAGCGTCGCTGGGTGGGCAACTACGCCGATGGAAGCAACGCGAACGACACCTTCAGATCCTTCTCATTTGGGTCAGGTTGCGCGTCGGGGTTTACGAGCTATTTCTATGCCGATGGCGACTTTCAGGGTAATGTATACCGCATTTTATTAGGCCCCGATTCTAGTAATCGACGCGTCTCCACAATGCCTGACGGTTGGAACAATCGAATTTCATCGCTCAGGATTGATTGCCAACGACCTTAATGCAAGGGCCTAGCCCTGCGCTACCCGCACGGGTTAGCGGATTTAAATAAGACAGGGTCTTAGATAAAAATGGCGGATTTTCATCCGCCACTTTTTTTATTTGTGCCGCGCATCACTATCTACAAAATGATGTTTACAAAATAAGCGCTTCAGCGCGGTAATACCCTGCGACACTGACAAGCGTATTAAAAATACAATATTTTCATAGCAGGTCTTTGATACAATAGAATAAGCTCCAGTAACAAAATTCAGACATGGGTGAATTTGTATGAAAATAAAAAAATGGTTTTCTCTAGTGCTGTTCATCACGCTGTTGGTGGCTTGTACTGACAATTCGATGTTGCTCAACGGTGGTGCGGGAAACAACGGCAGTTCAGGAAACAACGGCAGTTTAGGAAACAACGGCAGTTCAGGAAACAACGGTAGTTCAGGAAACAATGGCGGCACGACTGATACGACCGTCAAGGTGACCCGTGCATCTATACAAATCAATGGTCTGGCTAACGATTTGAGGGACGGTCGCGTGTCTGTGCGCCTAAAGTATGGCAGTGCTACCTGGGGCTTTAGTGGGTTGAGCGAAGGCTTCGATACTGCTGAGATGGTAGCGGGTACAGCGTACCAACTGAGTGTGACGGGTCAGCCGAGCAACGGTCAATTTTGTTGGGCGGTGACGCCAAGTGGGGTGATCAACCCTGGCGTCAATCGTCTGGTGATTGATTGCCAAACGGCGGTCAAATTGAGTTTCAATGATAATGTGGCTTCGCTATCGGTGGTGCCGATTACACAAAATAATCCATTAATTTTAGAGGCGAGCAATATCAACAAGGTCGCCGTGCCGATCGCTGATTTACAAGTGCGCTACAAAAGCAGTAATGCCGCCGTGGCGACGGTGAATTCGCAAGGCGTGATCACTACTAAGTCAGTCGGTGAGGCGACGATTACTGCCTATGTAGATAACAACTATTTTTCAAGCGGCGTATTAGGCAATAGCAGTGGAACTGAGGCGAGTTTTAGGCTCACGGTACTACCGACCAATGCGCGTTATATTGCACGGGTGGAGTTCGCCCAAGTATTCGCCCAGCCCAGTACCTCGCGGTATCAATACATTATCCCTAATCGCAAGGTCTTAGTGCGCGCCTATGTCGGTGTAACTGATAGCAGCGTGACTCCCACCGCAGTCACCATGACTGCCAGCAATGGTAGTGCGTCACAAACCAAAACCATGACCTGTCCAGCGCAATTTCCAAGCACAGATGTGGCGACTCCTCGATATCAAAAAAATCAAACTTGTTGGGCGGAAATCGATGATTTGTCCTTAGTCAAAACAAATTTAAAAGTTGAGATTAAGGTGGGGGACTCTAAACAGAGTCTTATGCCGGTCGTCGGAGACCGTCAGGTCATTAATGTGACGCTGCTACCGGTGACGGTACTGAATCGTCAGTATACGGGGCAACGTGAATCGGAACCTGTGCCCTCTGCTGCGGTCGTGGCAAATGCAATTAAACGCCTTGCGCCTTTTGCCACGGTGAATATATATTCACATAATCCTATCGAAGTCCCCTGCGGTACCTCCGGTAGTTATTTACGGGCCGTGAGCCAGCTTAATGCCGCAGAAGGGGGGGCAACCCATATGATGGGATTTACGAACTGGCTGTGCGCTTACCCGGTGGCCGGCTTGGCCTTTGTGCCTGGTAAGGAATTAGTGTCAGTTTCGAGCGCCTCTACTTGGGTGCATGAACTGGGCCATAACTTGTCTTTAAGCCATGCGCCTTGCGATGTCGCGGGAGATAGTTATTACAGTACCAATATTGATGGTCAACTTCCTTGGCCCGGCTCTGACGAAGCGCGATTAGACATCACCCCTATTTACGATCAAGCTAATGACTTGCTGATTTCACCGGGGTTTGAGAATACGGGCAAGGTGTCGGCAAGAGATGTGATGGCCTATTGTGGTGGTTCCAATTATTCAGAATACGCCTACCGAAAAATTGCTACCCATATCGCCGGTAACAATTTTTATACCGCGCTTCCGGCGGCGCTAAAACTCCCCAACGATCGCTTGATGGCGTATATCAGTGGGCGCATCACTCCTGATCGGCAAGTCATTCTCAATCCGGTGGTGTCCTATCAAGGGATATCGGCTTCGCCCGAGCAAGGGGGCTACCAGTTATCGCTCGTTGGCCTAGCAGGTTCAAAAGCAGATTACCGTTTTGATGTTCAGCGGATCGATCATGACGTCAGTGGTGATGTGTATTTTCAAGTTGTTGTCCCGGCAATCGCTGATTTAGCGAAAATTGAGGTCCGTAAAAATGGACAAGAATTTTCAGTCGTCGATACGCCGGTTCCAGAGACAGTTCAAGCGACAGTTAAAACTGCAGCCGGTTTAGTGCGCGCGACCAGCGCAAGCATTTCGGTTCAGGTGACGGAAAACAATAATCAGGTGACGCTGAATTGGGATCACACCCTGTACCCCTGGGCTGACCTGACCTATGTCAGTGCCAGTCGCGAACGTCGGGTCATCATTTTGCAGGGGCAGGGCGGTGCGGTAGAGAGGACTGTTTCAGAGACTCTCTCTCGGGGTGGACATTGGGAAATTTCTTTGAGCCGCGGCCTGCAAACAAAAGTGGTGACACAGAGCCGTCTCTAAATAAGGCAGGTTCTAAATAAGGTAGGTTCTAAATAAGCCGACGCTCAATACAAGGTGCTGCTCATCAGCGGGTACGGCGACGAAATGAAAAATCAGTAGCGATAAATCAGTGGTGAGTTAGTGGTGAGTTAGTGAGCGTGATGCTCCCCTAACGAAGTGGCCGCCACAATAATGATCAAGCCAAGCAGAATCAAGGCAATTTGCCCCGCGACTTGTGGCAGTGTTTGTTTGTGTTTATGTGATTGAGGCATCAAGTCAGACAAGGCAATATAGACAAAACCAGAGGCGCTAATCACCAACATATAAGGCAGGGCTTGATTGAGCGTGTTGAGAAAGAGATACCCCAATACGGCGCCTAAAAAGGCCATAACGCCCGAAAATACCATATACAAATAAGCCCGTAGCCGACTGAATTGGGCGTTTAACAAAACAATAAAATTGCCAATTTTTTGTGGTACTTCGTGCCCGACAATCGCTAGAGTGGTGATAACTCCCAATTGAGTATCGGCAACAAAAGCCGTCGCGATCAAGACGCCATCAATAAAATTATGCGTTCCATCGCCGACTAAAACGGCCATGCCGCCGTGTCCGGCGTTTTGACGATCATGGCCATGATCGTGATCATGACCGTCGCCTTCGTGATGGTGATCATGGCGCAGTAAAGACGTTTTTTCTAATATAAAAAACCCCAAAAGACCCGCTAAAAACAAAGCGAATAAGGCATTCGTTTCTGTCGGTGCCAATTCAAACGCCTCGGGCATGGAGTGCAGTAAGGCGATGCCCAACAAGATACCAATAGACAGACCGACCATCCAGCGAATCATGCGCGTCATGAGCGTAAAAGATATCCATGAAGATACGAGCAGGCTAAATGTGGTGGATAGGAGAGAAGCAAAAACGATCGTCAAAAAAATGTTCATATCGGGAATGGGTCAGTCCCTACGGTATTTTGTAGGGTTTTGTAGAGTAAGGTGGAAAAAATCTTGGTAGTATCGATGCGGTCATCTGGATTAACAGTTGGTCGCTTTATGCCACTTGACGTCGTTTTATCCACGATGCTATCAGGGAAAAGAGGCGGGCGATTATAGCGAGAAAATTGGCCCCGCCGACGGTGAGGTGCGCAACGAGCCATGAACAAACCCTGCGCTGTCGGCGAAGAGATACTCGCATGAGATATGATCGAACATCACATCTCACCACCATGCCTCACCTCACCACGCAAAGCGAACATGTCACTTCCAACACCAACTTTATTGAGTCTGACGCAACAACTGTCACAACTGTTACAACTGCCCCACAGAGTTGACCGCCACCTGTGGCTGTGCGACGTGATCCAGTGGGTGCGCGGCAACCGGACATCACCTCAGGAAGCGGCTGCGCGTTTGGGTCTGCTGGCCGATGCCCTGCTGGCTCGTCCAGAAATGTCAGCGGCATGGCACAAGTGGTGGCACGCCTTTTTAGCCGACACCGATCCAACCCCCTTGCTGGCTGATTTGGGTTTTGCCCCGCGCGCCGCCTTTATCAGTGATTTGGGTCAGCGCCTACGCATGAAACTATTGCCCAGCACACCCGACACCCGCGACTTGGGCGCACTGTTTTTGTTTTTGCAACCGGAACCCTTTGATGCGCAATGGCTACAAGCGCTCGATGAGCACACCCTTGCCAGCTGGAGTCGACTGGTCTTGCCGCAATCCACGTCACAAGCACCTATTGCACAAGCACCCATCACACAAGCGCCTATTGCCCTACAGGCCAGTTTGCTGGATGCACTGACTTATTGTGTGGGCCAGATCAATGCCACCGGACATTCGGCTGAAATCCGCACGCGCATGAGCAAGGGTGAGAACACCCGAGCTTTTCACGATTTGCCCATGGCGCTGGAAAAATTTCGCCAGGCCCTGCAACACAGCGGCCCGCACAGCCCAATCTGTCAAGAGGCGGCTCAAGCGCTTAAGCTGCAACTGGACCAATGTCGGCACGCGGCCTACACTGTTTATGCGCATTTGCAAGAGCATGGCATATCGGTGGGAATCGTGTTCAGGCTGCGGCAGTTGCGCCATTTGGTCATTCGCTGCAAACACCTGCTCGATACTGTGTTGACGCATGCGCCAGTCCTCGCGATGTTGACTTTATTGGGCCACTTAGCCCAGGTCTGTCATGACAGTCGAAGCATCCGCAGTTTATGGGGCGCCAACAGCCACATGTTG
>JAVKMA010000360.1:0-5159 GCA_031538685.1 Burkholderiaceae bacterium
CAAATCAACGCCGCGCACGGCCATGATGCGTTTTTATTAAGTGACCCGAACTATCACGAAACTGTTCGCGCTTTTTTCTCGTCGATTCCCGCAACAACTGAAGTACGTCATTCGGCGCTACCAAAAAGCGATTCTTCTAATCAGTCCACCTTGCCCAATTTACGCAGCGATTTATCTTGCGTCGCCGATTGGATCGCGCCCAACAGTCATGTGCTCGATGTGGGTTGCGGCGATGGCGCCCTGCTTGATTATTTAACACAAGAAAAATCATGTCGCGGCTATGGAATTGAAATTGCACCCGAGCTGATTCAAACCTGTTTACGCAAAGGCTTGAATGTGGTTCATCACGACGTTGAGCAAGGCCTGAATATTTTTCCTGATAAACATTTTGATACGGTGTTGTGTTTATCTGCGATGCAAATGATGAAAAACGTTGACGGCATGTTGCTCGAAATGGCGCGCGTCGCGCATGAAGTAATCGTCTCTTTCCCAAATTTTGGGTACTGGCAACACCGTCTTGCACTGTTGCGCGGCCGGATGCCTGTGTCAGAATTATTGCCCTATGAGTGGTACGACACCCCCAACGTCCGCTGCGCAACGCTCGATGATTTTGCCAAACTATGTGACCAATTAGGGTTGAAGGTCGTGTCTGCACAAGCTCGACGAGGCACTATCAGCATTCGCTATCTGCCCAATTTACGCGGTGATCTGGCCTTATTTCGCTTACAAGCCTAATCCTATTTTTGCAAGCGCGATCTCAACCCTCAATACTCGATGGCTCGATCAACGCCCAAGCCCAGTCGCGCCGATTTAAGCACTTGGCAAGATTACGCCGAAACGGTCACGCCGATCACCCCGCCTAAGCACACTAAGCAGAACGCTCTGCCGGTACTTGATACCGCTTTACTTGACGCACCCTTACCACCCTTAATTAAGCGACAAAATCCGGAATTAAACGAGACCCTGATCAAACATTTTTTTGAGGGACATTCTCGAGAATCACAAAAATTGAGCGATCCCTCGTTAAGCAGTTTTTGTCGCAATGGCGTTAGCCCCCAAATTTTGCGCCAATTACGCCGCATGCCGATTCAAAGTGAAATTGATTTGCACGGCATGACGCGCGATCAAGCCATTGCTTATTTGGCGCAATGTCTATCCCAAGCGCACGAGCACAAACATCACTGTCTACAAATCATTCACGGCAAAGGTTTACATTCCATTGATGGCGCGGCGATTCTCAAACCGCTGGTTCGCCAATGGTTGAGCACGCATCCACAAATTCGCGCCTTTGTAGAAACACCAGACTCGGGAGCGGTTAAAGTTTTGCTGTTTAAAGTTACGGGTTAGAGCTGCGCATTGCACGTAGCGCTTCCTCAAGAGCCCAATAAAAAACTTGTCCTAAAAAAATATCCCTAAAACTTCATATTGCTCATTACAATGCACTGACCAAGCGTCAATAATTTTTTCAATTTTTTCGCTTGGTTCAAAAGCATTTTTTCAGCATTGCACATTAATATGGCTTTGGATATTTAAGGTCTTGGATATTAAAAAGCAACCAATAATCATGCCGCTGAGACAACGGGTGCTTTTTATTAATAAACATTTTTAAGAGACAAGGAACTTCAATGAAAAATGAACCTCTCACACAACGGCGACGTTTTATACAAGGCGCACTGGCAAGCGTCGCCGGCGCATCTTTACTGACCCCAGCCCAAGCACAGCCTAAAAAAATGGGCGGGCGTTACCAACTGGATCAAGCTAAATGGTGTCCGCGCGACCGCCAGCTACTTGATGAACTCATCAACAAGAATGGCAATCTTTCTAAAAAATACAACGGCAAACGTCGTCCTTATGCGGTTTTTGATTGGGATAACACCAGCATCATGAATGATTGTGAAGAGGCCTTATTGATGTATCAAATCAATACCTTATCCTTCAAATTGACCCCTGCTGAATTTGCCCAAATCACACGTCAAAATGTTCCCGCAGGTGCTTTTAGCAGCGATTACAAAAACACCGCTGGCGGCGCAGTTGAGCTTGAATCGATTTGCAGCGACTTAGATACCGACTATCAATTTTTGTATCAAAATTTCAAAGGCATGACAGGCAGTAAATCCATTGAGGAAATTCGTGAAACACCTCAATTTTTAGACTTTAGAGCAAAATTGTATTATCTCTATGAAGCAGTCAATGGCACCCATGGGGTCAACGTTGGTTATCCATGGGTGATTTATTTTTTGGCCAATATGACGACCGCAGAATTAAACACTTTGGTTGAGGCAAGCAATGATGTCAATCTCGGCGGTGCGCTCAATAAAGTCACCTACACCAGCCCTGCTCAATTATCAGGTAAATCTGGCGTGGTCAGTATTGGGCATTTTCACGGCATTCGCCTATGCACTGAAATTGCAACCTTAATGGATGCTTTCCGTAAAAATGGTATTGATGTATACGTCAGCACTGCGTCTCTTGAAGACGTTGTGGCCGTGTTTGCAACCCTGCCAAAATACGGTTATCACGT
The DNA here is from genome assembly GCA_031538685.1 of Burkholderiaceae bacterium. GTDB lineage: Bacteria > Pseudomonadota > Gammaproteobacteria > Burkholderiales > Burkholderiaceae > JAVKLU01. The sequence continues at coordinate 2,522 of JAVKMA010000360.1, forward strand.
TGAGCGTGATAAGGTTCTTGGTTTGCGATTGGAGCGCGCAGATGGCCGATTTAAAAATGCTTATCTGAAAGACTGGCCGCTAAACTGGGGACCTGGTAAATCAGAAGTCATTAAACGTGAGTTAGTTGCTAAAAAAGGTTATGGTCCGATTTTTGTCGCAGGAGACAGCGATGGTGATTACGACATGCTGCGTGACTTTGCCGATACGCAATTGGGTTTAATTGTCAATCGTCTGAAAAAAGGCAAAATCGGCGAATTGTCAAAACTGGCCGCTGATTCCATCACCGCAGCTCAACCTCGTTTTGCACTGCAAGGACGGCAAGAATCAACGGGTAGCTGGCTGCCGTTTGAAAGCACGGTGAAATATGGCAAAACAACACCAGCCTTAATTGCCTCTTGAGCCATCACTGAAGCCTCGAGTTTAGGGCGAATTAAACTAGCGATATTCGCCCTATTGCCCTATTTGTCTGTTCAACGAGGGTGTCTGACTTCGCGCGCTCTCTACCAAGAAATTCTATCGAGAGGCTGGGGCCTTGACCATGCGCCGTCCCATGAAGACGGTCAGCACAACCAGCAGGGCAAAACCCAGCGTCATCGCATCCAGTGATTCTCCCAGCAATGGTATCGACGCCAGAATGCTGATGAAAGACTGCAACAATTGAGTTTGGCTCACGCGCAGCGGCCCGCCCATGGACAGACCGCGAAACCAGGCGAAAAAACCGGCCCACATCGAGAACACCCCAACGTAAAGCAAGGCCAGCCACGCGGTAGTGGCGATGGGCTGGGTAGGCCAAGTGAGCCAGGCTCCGGGCAATGTAATGGGCAGCGCCATTACGCAGACCCAGCTGATGACTTTTTCGGCACCCAGACTGGCGGTGACTTTGGTGCCCCCCACATAGCCCAGCGAGGCAGAGACCACCGCACCGAGCAGCAGGATGTCGGCCCAGGCCAGACCCAAACCTTGCCCCAAGTCATTTCCCATTTGCGCCGCCCGCAGCACGCTGTAGAGTGCCACCAAGGCACTGCCCAAACCGGCAAACACCCAAAACCCCACTCGTGCCCGCTGGTGCATGAGCCAGGCGGCTGCCGCTGCGGTGGTGAGGGGTAGCAAGGCGGTGATGACGGCGGCGTGGCTGGCCGTGACGTATCGCAGGGCCCAGGCCAGCAGTAGCGGGAAGCCAATCGCATTGCCCGCCAGCGACATCAGCAAAGGGCCACGCTGTGCCGGGGTAGGTCGAGGTGCGCGGGTGATCAACAGGTAGGCGATGGACAACAAACCCGCCAGTGCCGCCCGTCCCCAAGTGACAAACCAAGGTGACAGTTGCGGGGCATCGACCGTGCCGGTGGCCAGCCGCGTCATGGGCAAAGTGAGTGCAAAAATCGCCACGCCCAGCAGACCGAGCCACAGACCCTGGGTTTCTGTTTTCATGTTTTTCATGGAGGAGCCTTTATACACCTAAACAGTGGTTTAAGCCGCGACCTGAGCCGCGCAAATTATTCTGCAATCAGGTTACGGTAGCGATCAGCCAAAGCCGACCGCCGCTTCGAGCAGAGGTGTCAGGTCAAGCACAATGAAAACAGGATCATCGTATCTTTGATGATTGCCGAGCTGGTGCTTTGGATTACTTGCTGACAGCCGCCAATTTATTTTCTAAATAATGAATGCTGGTTCCGCCTTTAATAAAATTCGGATCATTCATTAGCTCTTTATGCAAGGGAATATTAGTTTTAATTCCTTCAACCACCATTTCGGTCAAGGCAATATACATACGGCGAATCGCTTGTTCACGCGTCGCGCCGTAGGCCAATAATTTACCAATCATAGAGTCGTAATGCGGAGGAATGTAATAACCGCTATAAGCATGCGAATCCACCCGAATCCCTGGGCCACCCGCACTGTGCCAAGTGGTAATCAACCCAGGCGAAGGGGTAAATTTGAAAGGGTCTTCGGCATTGATCCGGCATTCAATTGCATGGCCTCTTAATTCAATGTCTTTTTGACGAAAGGCTAATTTTTCACCCGCAGCAATCCGAATTTGGGTTTGTACGATGTCAATCCCGGTGATCAATTCGGTCACGGGATGTTCTACTTGAACACGCGTATTCATTTCGATGAAATAGAACTCTTCATTTTCATACAAAAACTCAAACGTGCCAGCCCCGCGATAGTTGATTTTCCGACAGGCCGCGCTACAGCGTTCACCAATTTTTTCGATGATTTTGCGCGGAATGCCAACCGCAGGCGCTTCTTCAATCACTTTTTGATGACGACGTTGCATTGAACAATCGCGCTCACCGAGCCAGACAGCATTACCGTGTTCATCGGCCAAAATTTGAATTTCGATATGGCGCGGGTTTTCAAGGAATTTTTCCATGTAAACCTCGGGATTACCAAACGCCGCCTTTGCTTCCGCTTTGGTCGTCGCAACGGCATGCACCAGCGCCGCCTCGGTATGAACCACGCGCATTCCGCGCCCGCCGCCGCCGCCAGACGCTTTGATAATCACGGGGTAACCGACTTGCTGCGCGATCCGTAATATTTCAGCGGGCTCGTCAGGCAACGCACCGGCAGAGCCAGGCACGCAGGGTACGCCCGCTTTAATCATCGCCTGTTTCGCAGAAACTTTGTCGCCCATTA
>JAVKMA010000003.1:0-4255 GCA_031538685.1 Burkholderiaceae bacterium
AGAATTACCAGCCCCTCCCTCTATCATCAGAAGAGACTATGAACAAAAAAACATTATGTATCATTAAAACAACGCGATAAGAATATAGAGCGTAGCAACACATCTAATTTTTCTAAATCTGGACAGATTAAAACAAATAAATCCTTATTTGTCAATAACTTATACCAATTTATTAAAGCTAGTTTTAACTTTAACTTGTAATTTAAGTTCTAATTAAACTTAAAAGACTACTCAAATAAACGATTTTTGACTCAAAGACCCGCTCGCCCGTAGCTCAATTGAAACGCATAAATAAGCGCTCAAATTCTTTAGGGCGCTTCTATAAATACAGAATGTGCGGATGAAGTGCGCGGCGCACAGCACACAGAAACCGGAGCGTACATACAGTACGTGAGGATTTCACGTACTGCGCAACAAAGCAATTCGCCGCAAAAATGAATTGATAGAAGTGCCCTTTACTTTCCAATGCAAAAGCCACTAAAAATTTCACCTAACAAATCATCAGCAGAAAACCGGCCGGTGATGTCCTCGAGAAATTTTTGACTGTTTCGCAACTCTTCCGCCATTAGCTCTAAGTTTTGATTGCCTGAATCAGCGTGATTTTGCGCGTTTTGAAGATGAATCAGCGCATTGGTGAGCGCGCTGACATGACGTGTCCGCGCAGTGAAGGTGGTTTCAGAATGTTCCATTTGCGTTTGCGCCAAGCCTAAAGCATTCAACAAGGCATCTTTAAAATATTCCAAACCCAAATCCATGCGTGCCGAGATTTGAATCGCCTGGGGCCACTGTTCACGCAATTTTTGCAAAGTCGCCTCAGCGCAGCAATCAATTTTGTTAAAAATTACCAGTCTGGGCACTTGTTGATTGATCGCCTCTTGATGAAAATGTAAATCTGGTGCTTGCGCATCGGCAATCCACAACAATAAATCAGCTTGATCGATCGTTTCATAACTGCGCAAGATACCGATTTTCTCAACATCATCATCAGTTTCACGTAACCCCGCAGTATCAAAAAAATCTAAAGTAATACCATGAATTTGTATCGAGGCATGGATTCGATCACGTGTTGTTCCGGCAACTGGGGTGACAATTGCGAGAGTGTCGCCAGCAAGCGCATTTAATAACGAGGATTTACCGACATTGGGTGGACCAGCGATTGCGATACGCGCACCTTGACGCAATATGACTCCTTGCCGCGCTGACGCTAAAGTGCCATTCAAAGATGACTTAATCCGTAACAATTGACCACGCGCGTCACTGGCTTCTAAAAAATCAATTTCTTCTTCAGGGAAATCTAAGGTCGCTTCGACCAGCATGCGCAAATGGATTAATTGTTCCACCATCGCGTCGACGCGCGTTGAGAAAAAGCCACTCAAGGAGGCTTGGGCAGAACGCACCGCGGTTTCGCTGTTGGCCTGAATTAAATCAACCACGGCTTCGGCTTGCGCCAAGTCAATTTTACCGTTCAAAAATGCACGTAAAGTGAATTCCCCCGCGTTCGCTAGGCGAATGCCCAATCCTGCATCCAAGGTCAATACCCGTTTCAACAAAATTTGCATCAGTACTTGCCCGCCATGGGCTTGCAATTCAATCACGTCCTCGCCGGTGTAGGAGTGTGGTGCGGGAAAATAAATCGCGATGCCCTGATCAATCACGCTGCCATCACTATCTAAAAATGCAGTGAAGCTTGCTAGACGCGGACTTAGCTCTTGCCCAAACAGAGGCCGTAATAAAGAATGGAGTTGGGGCCCAGAAATTCGCACAATACCCACCCCGCCATTTCCTGCGGGGGTGGCAATTGCTGCAATTGGAGCTGCGTCAAAATCAGACACCGACAGATCAGTAAAAATTACCGACAGGCCTGGAGCAGGCCAATTAAGTTGCGTAACGTTTGGTAATCACCCATTGTTGAGCAATCGACACCAAGTTATTAACGACCCAGTACAGCACTAAACCGGCGGGGAAGAAGAAAAAGAAAATCGAAAATACCAACGGCATATACAACATCAATTTCGCCTGCATCGGATCTGGCGGCGGCGGATTTAATTTGCTTTGAACAAACATCGATGCCGCCATAATGACCGGCAAAATGTAATACGGATCAGGTGCCGATAAATTATGAATCCAGCCTAACCACGGTGCGCCGCGCATTTCAGCACTGGCGAGCAATACCCAGTACAAGGAAATAAATACGGGAATTTGCACCACGATCGGCAAACACCCTCCCAAGGGATTTATTTTTTCAGTTTTATAAAGCTCCATCATGGCCTGATTGAGCTTCATTTTGTCCTCGCCATGACGCTCGCGCAAGGCTTGCATTTTAGGCGCGACGCTTTTCATACGTGCCATGCTTTTATAGCTGGCCGCCGACAAGGGATAAAACACTCCTTTTAAAAGCAAGGTCAATACAATAATTGACCAGCCCCAGTTACCCAAGCCTGAATGAATCAAGGCGAGTAACCAAAAAATCGGTTTCGCGATCACGGTTAACCAACCGTAATCTTTGACCAGTTCAAGACCAGGCGCTTGCGCTTCGAGCATTGTAGAGTCTTGCGGCCCGGCGTACAAAGTGACTTTTTCAATTTTTTCCGCCCCACTCACCAATGTTGGTAAAGGCAGCAAAGTCAAGACTGAGAAGACGTGATCAGAAATTTTCTTGGTAATGAATTCGCGCGCTTGGGGTGGCGTAATCAGCGCGGCGACAAAATAATGTTGAATCATCGCTATCCAACCACTTTCATTTTGCGCGAGTTTGCGTGAATTTTTTTCGTTACCTTTGGCGATGTCTTCAAAGCTAACTTTATGAAATTTTTCGTTATCGGAATAAAACGATGGGCCAACATAAGTGGTGCTCGAGAACATGCTCGGCTTGCCATCAGGATAACTGTCGTCACGTAATAATTGGTAATACACCGTCGGTGTCACCGTCGCCGTACCAATATTTTTAATCGTATCGGTTTGCGTAATGGCATAACTGCCGCGGGTAAATTGATACTGACGCGTTAATGCAATTCCACCTTCGCTGGCATGCAAAGTCAAACTTCGGACATTGCTCACAGGATTAAAGTCCAGATCGTTTTGCACGACCGAAAAAGTCGTTTTATGCGTCGGCGCACCTTGCGCGGCAATCACACCGCTTTGCATTAAATACAAATGTTTTTGTGTGTCAAACAGTATCACCGGTTGCGTCGGATCTTGGCTGTCTTTATGGGTCAACAGCGCCAGGTACTGCAATTGCCCACCTTGTGTCGAAAAGCGCGCTTCATATAAATCTGTTTTGACGGAGATGACTTCGCCGCTTGGTTTTAAACCATCCACGCCGTTGCCCGCCGGTAAATTCGCGACACTGGCCGCGCCCGTTGCGTTGACAACCGTATTTGACGCATTCGCTGAAACACTCGGGACCGTTGAATTTTCATTCGCTTTAACGGTGGCGCTGACCGATGCCGAGGCCTTTTGCGCTTGATTCTTCGCGCTCATCATCATCCAATTTTGCCACATAACAAACAATGAAACGACCAAAACAGCCCACAAGGAAATGCGACGGTAATCCATAATTTGACGGGAGAAAAATTGAGAGCGTGATAAAAAGCGCCGCAGCATCAACTCATAAAAACCCAATGACGAGTCAATGCAATGACGGCGCTAAAAAAGAAACGATTAAATAAATGACTAAATAAACGACCAATCAATAAACGCTAATGCTGTGATGCCAAGAAAAGCATTGAATGTAACAATATTTTTCAGACCATTCTGAAATTAAGTTTTCAACATGAACTCATTCAATACGAACTCATTCAACACGAACTCAATCACTTAATCTGATTTAATTTTTTCAGGAACGGGATCAAAACCACTTCCACCCCAAGGATGACACCGGCCAATTCGTTTAATCCCCAAATACCCGCCCCGCCACCATCCATATTGTTGCAAGGCTTGGGCGCAATATTCTGAACAGGTCGGCAAGTAACGACAACGGGATTGGATCAAGGGGCTAATGCCCCATTGATAAACGCGGATCAATCCCAACAAAAAACGCGTCATTAGTTTTCCTAGCAATCAAACCTTTACCATAAAACGTTCAAATAAACGTCCTAACTCAGCGCGTAATAACTGTTTTTGCGCGCGGGCGCTGTCGGCCAGAAACGGTTGACGCAAGCGCACCACATAATCTCCAACAGGTAAAGTTCGCGCGCTCGGCAAGGATTCTGCTACCAGCGTCTCGGGATACGATCTAAAAAACTCCCGCATCACT
>JAVKMA010000361.1:0-3003 GCA_031538685.1 Burkholderiaceae bacterium
ACAAAGTGACTGTCCCACTGGTTAAAAAATAGCGGACGTATCATCTTTACCGCCACCGCCAAAGGCAATATCTGTGTGATTGCCTGCAACCATTGCGGCAACTGATCTTGCGGAAAATAAATCCCCGACAAAAACATCATGGGCGTTAAACACAAGGTGAAGTAATAGGTGAAAAAATCGTAGCCGCGCGCTAGGGCCGTCATTACCAAACCCATGCTGGCAAACACTGCGCCAGTCAATACCAACAAGGGCAAGGTCAACAACAGGCTTGGCGCATGACTAATGCCCAGTACCAACACCACTATCAAAATCGCGATGGCCGTAAATAGTGATTTGGTCGCGGCCCACACCATTTCCGCAAAAACGATGTTGTCCAGTGACACCGGTGCCAGCATGATTGCTTCCCAGGTTTTTTGTCCGTGCATCCGCGCAAAAGCCGAATATTGTGATTCAAAACTGGCCGCCATCATCACACTCATGGCGATAGAGCCCGAGACCAAAAACTCCAAATAGGGAACGCCATTGACCTGACCGATTAGAGCGCCGACACCAAGGCCGAAAGCCGCCAGAGAGATCAAAGGTTCGGCGATATTGCCCAACACGCTGGCGACAGCTAATTTGCGCCAGACCAAAAAATTACGTTGCCATACCGCAGTCCAACGGCGGGTGATCTGTGGTCGCATCAACAGATGCGAGGCGCTTGCACTCATGCGATTTCCTTTTGTGACCGGCCATCCTCACGCATTTATCGGCCGGTAAGTTGCAAAAATAAATTTTCTAAATTGCTGGGACGTGCTAACACGCAAATGCCTGCTGTGCTGCGCCTCGGTTTGATCAGGATTCATCTGGGCCAGTAAGGCGCGGGCGCTGTCGGTGTCGCCGTGTTTGGGAAGCGATTCTAACCGACGGGAAAATAGTATTGGGGACAAGATTATGATTATCGGACGTGTTTGTCCAGCGCCATGCGCGCCTATCTTGCTGAAGGTAAAATTTTAGTTATTGGGCTATTTATTTGTTGGTCTTGTGCCAAGCGATTAGTGTCTCCGCTGCGGTCATTGCCGTGGCCATTAGCGCCCCGAAGTAGCGACCAAAGCCAGAATCAGCTTTGGTCGTCACGTCGTTCCAAGATGGATTAACGGGGAGATACCCCCAAAGCAGATACTGTTTCACTATCCAAGTATTTTCCAACAGGTAAATTTTTAGAGCGTTCAAAAGAATTCACCGCGTTCATGGTATCGACACCTAAGACCCCGTCAATCGCTCCCGGATTAAATCCTTTGTTCAGTAAGGCGTTTTGAATTTCTTTAATTTTTACAGGTGTTGCATTGGTATCACATACAACGCTACGCCACGAATTTCGTCCTGGAGAGACAATTTTTCGAGTTTGAATTGTTGAATATTCAGCAGGAATATCAATTACATTTTGTCTTGCAGGTTCAATTTCCTTGACTATTTCAACAGTTTTGGTGAGCCCAGGAACTTCTATTTCTTTGGTCGTGGGCGGAATCCGCATCACTGTTTTTTTGACGATTGAATACTCGGCAGGAATGATTGTTTCTTGAACACTCGGTGGGGCTTTCATGACTTGCCGAGTGGTAGTCTCGTATTCAGGCGGGACTTCAACCAAACACATGATGTCGCCAGTAACGGAATTTTGTTTCTCAAAGTTTCCGCGCCCAGGTTTCCAATAGGAATATCCTGGTTTCTTGACGATTTTTTCCTGAACTGTTTCAAATTTAGCAGGAATCTCGACCACTTTTTTAGACTCAGGTTTAATAATAACTTTCTCATCAACCGTATCGTAAACAGCGGGAATGACTTCTAAACGCTTAGAAGGTTCCTTCAGGACAACGGTTTGGAAGGTTTTTTCATACCGTGCGGGGATTACTTCAATACGCTTAGAAGGCGGGGTTTTAACGATTTGCTGTGTTTCCATAGCGTAAACCGGCGGAATATAGGTTTGTGCATAGCACTCCCCTGGTTTCGCATTAGGGACAGGTGATTCTGGAGTAGTGTTGTTGTTGGCACTACTAGCGTTGGGCGTCGAAGCCTCTTTTTTTTGCGCTATAACAGAATGAGAGTTTGCTATCAAGACAGCTGTTACAAGCACGCAATGAACTTTGAATAAAGTATTTTTTTTCATATAGGACTCAGATAAAAAAATGATTAAAAGACTTCGAAAAGTCGAAATTTACAATATGTATTGGCGGTGATTATTTATCCGCTTGATGTGAGATTCAATCTCTAAATTGCCACCAATCGGATCGCTAATCATTGCTACTTTGGAACAAAGCACTAGATGCCAAGTGCATTTGCTCAGCGTGATTACCCAGTACCCAATTTAATGATAGCACACCAACTCTCTCATTGTTTAAACGCGGAGATATTGTGGATTCCTTAAAATATCGTTTATGAATGCGCTAGAGTCTAGGCCTTCATTCGATAAATTTTATTCACCCGGATTTTCTGTCTGAGCACGGCTAATATGAGCATCAATTCTGCGGCAACATCGTTGCGCCTTCCTTTTGCGACTTATTTGCTGGCCCTGTGCCAAGCGATTAATGTCTCTGCTGCGGTCATCGCCGTGACCATTAGCGCCTTGGTCGGAGCGCTGTTGGCGCCCGATTTATCTTTAAGCACAATGGCCTATGGTGTGCAATTTGCGGCGGTGATGCTGGCGACCTATCCGATGTCGATGTGGATGAAACGCATCGGACGCAAACCCGCTTTTTTGTTAGCGTCTGGATTTTTAATGTTGGCGGGACTGATCGGATTTTGGGCGGTCAGCGCACACAACTTTATCGGCATGTTGGTGGCGCACGCCTGTATGGGGGTGTTCTTTGCGGGGGCTAATTTTTATCGTTTTGCCGCTGTCGATACTTTACCCAAGGCCTTACTCGCGAACGGATTTTCGTGGGTGGTTGCCGGTGGCGTTTTGGCGTCGGTCGTGGCGCCATTTTTGACCACGGCCACACGCGAGATCGCAGGTTTTGCAGAGTTTTC
>JAVKMA010000362.1:0-2292 GCA_031538685.1 Burkholderiaceae bacterium
CAAGGCGTTGAAAAAATCAGTACTAGCCAAGCACCGCATATTGCAGAGCATCGCCAAGTACCGACGAGTGATGTGATGTTTGAATTTATGCTCAACGCAACGCGTTTGCGCAGTGGTTTTGCGACTGAGTTATTTGCCGCACGCACCGGTTTATCACTGACTGACTTGTTACCGCGCTTGGCAGTGGCAGAGCAAAAAGGATTGATTTCGCGCGACCATCAATCAATCACGCCCACGCCTTTGGGTTTGCGTTTTTTGAATGATTTGCAAAGTATTTTTTTACCGACGTGATCTTGATTCGGACTGTTTTGAATATCTTTATTTTGCATGTCGTTATTTTGCATGTCGTTACTTTGTATACCGCTATTATTTTTTGATCACAATGTCTGCTCATTCATTACCTCATTCATTGCCTTATCACCCTTTGCAATTATCAGGTTTAGAACCTCTGTCTATCGGCGTCGACACGCTTTTTGTCAACATCGGCGAACGCACCAATGTGACAGGGTCAAAAAAATTTGCGCGTCTGATTTTAGAAAATCAATTGGATTTGGCCGTCGCGATTGCGCGTCAACAGGTTGAAAACGGCGCGCAAATTATTGACATCAACATGGACGAGGCCATGTTGGACTCAAAAGTCGCGATGGTGGAATTTTTAAATTTAATCGCAGGAGAACCCGATATTGCACGCGTTCCGGTGATGATCGATTCATCAAAGTGGGACGTAATCGAAGCGGGGCTCAAATGCGTTCAAGGAAAATCAATCGTTAATTCGATTTCCTTGAAAGAAGGCGAAGATAAATTCTTAAAAGAAGCGCGTTTGTGCAAACAATACGGCGCCGCCGCGGTGGTAATGGCCTTTGATGAGCAAGGACAGGCCGATTCTTACGAACGCAAAATCGAGATTTGCCAACGTGCTTATCATTTATTGCGCGACGAAATTGATTTCGCCGCCGAAGACATTATTTTTGATCCCAATGTGTTTGCGATTGCGACGGGGATTGAGGAGCACAACAATTATGCGGTTGATTTTATTAACGCCACGCGTTGGATTCGCGCCAATTTACCGCATGCCAAAGTGTCAGGCGGTATCAGTAACGTCAGTTTTTCATTTCGCGGGAACGACTTAGCGCGCGAAGCAATACATACCGTATTTTTATATCATGCGATTAAAGCTGGTTTGAATATGGGAATCGTCAATGCGGGCATGGTCGGGGTCTATGATTCTTTAGATTCGGAACTGCGTTCGCGTGTTGAAGATGTGGTCCTCAATCGTAGCGAAAATCCCAGCGTCGCAACTGAACGCTTGATCGAAATCGCGCAATCTTTGCACGGCCATCAAAAAGAAAACGCTGTGCAAACCTTGGCGTGGCGCAGTTTGGACACAACTAAACGAATTGAACACGCCCTGGTTAATGGCGTCACCGATTTTATTATTGAAGACACCGAAGCCGCGCGCATCGAGATCGAATCACGAGGAGGCAAACCCATCGAAGTTATCGAAGGCCCGCTGATGTCGGGCATGAATACGGTTGGTGATTTGTTTGGTGAAGGCAAAATGTTTTTGCCGCAAGTCGTCAAATCAGCGCGCGTCATGAAGCAAGCCGTCGCGCATTTAGTTCCTTTCATCGAAGCAGAAAAACTGCGCAGTGGCACGGCCAATCAATCCAAAGGAAAAATCGTCATCGCTACAGTCAAGGGTGACGTGCACGATATTGGTAAAAATATTGTCACAGTGGTCTTGCAATGCAATAACTTTGATGTCGTGAATATGGGGGTGATGGTGCCTTGCGCGGATATTTTGGCTAAGGCAAAAGAAGAAAAAGCCGATGCGATTGGTTTGTCGGGTTTGATCACGCCCTCGCTAGAGGAAATGACGGTCGTCGCCAAAGAAATGCAACGAGACGACTATTTTCGCGAACGAAAAATTCCATTACTCATAGGCGGCGCAACGACTTCACGCGTGCATACCGCCGTTAAGATTGCGTCGTTTTACGATGGCCCCGTGACCTATGTGCCCGACGCTTCACGTGCAGTGTCGGTGGTGCAATCTTTATTAGGATCGGGGCGCGAGGCTTATGTTGAAGCCTTGAATGTCGACTACGAACGCGTGCGCACCTTGCACGCCAACAAGGCCGCACAACCAATGGTCAGTTTGGAATCAGCGCGCAATAACCGTGCGCGCCCAAGTTTTACCGGTGTGAATGCGCCGCAACGGCCTAAACTGATTGGGCGTCGCGTCTTAAACAAAATTAACTTAGCACAATTAGTACCGTATTTGGACTGGGGGCC
>JAVKMA010000363.1:0-7683 GCA_031538685.1 Burkholderiaceae bacterium
CACTTCTATAAATACAGAATGTGCGGATGAAGTGCGAGGCGCACAGCACACAGAAACCGGAGCGTACATACAGTACGTGAGGATTTCGCGTACTGCGCAACAAAGCAATTCGCCGCAAAAATGAATTGATAGAAGCGCCCTAAAATAGCAGAAATGGGACTTCGCTTTTAAATCAAGCCACACCGTATTTATCACCTGATTGATGCACCGATTCTAAAGGGCATTTCTATCAATATAGGATTTGCGGATGACGCACAAAAATCAAGTCTTTAAAAATGCCATCAAGGCCAGCAAAATCCAGAGACTCGCTCATATCCAAAAGCGATTTTTGGCCTGCCTTTATAATTACCCACTTTGATTTTTACCCTTGCCTAAATTAGTACCTTAACTAGTGTCTTAATTAGTGCCTTAATTAGTGCCTTCAAAATCCTCACCGTCATTCTTGACGCGACTATTGAGAGAGGCTCTACATCAGCACTATAAGCACTTTTAGGCGGCTTCATACCCGTTTCAGTAATATCCAAAAGCGGAACGATACCTCGTTTCCCCTACACTATTTTTGTTTTTTAGGAGCCCGTTATGTCCGATTGTGGATGCAGCAAGACAGACAAGGAAAAACGTACTTTTTTAATCGCTGGCTGTGCTGGCGGTGGCGCTTTAGGCGCAGCTGGATTGGGCGCTTTGGTCTCAAGTTTTCAACCTTCAGAACGTGCCAAAGCCGCAGGCGCGCCAGTTGAAGTCGATATTGCTGACCTTAAAGAAGGTGAAATGAAAATTGCAGAATGGCGCGGAACACCCGTTTGGATTTTGCGTCGCACGGCGGCGATGCTGGCCACACTTAAAGTAACAGAGCCTAGCTTAGTCGATCCTGATTCTGATCGCAGACCGGATTACACGCCTAAATACGCGCACAATCAACACCGTTCGATTAAGCCCGAATTTTTAATCGTGATCGGGATTTGTACGCATTTGGGCTGCTCACCCAATCAAAAATTGACACCTGGCCCACAACCCTCTTTACCCAATGATTGGCAAGGTGGTTTTTTGTGCCCATGCCATGGCTCTACCTTTGACTTGGCCGCACGCGTATTCAAAAACAAACCTGCACCCGATAATTTACCGGTTCCTCGTCACATGTATTTAAGTGATACCCGCATTGTGATTGGCCGCGATCAAGAAGGAGAAGCGTAATGGCTAAATTTGAAGAAAAAAAATTACCTGCAAACGCCAGTGCTGGCGCGCGTTTGTATCACTGGATTGACGCGCGTTTGCCCATTGGCGAGGCCTTGCGCAAACACATGACGGAATACTACGCACCTAAAAATTTCAATTATTGGTATGCGTTTGGTTCTTTAGCAATGTTGGTTTTGGTACTGCAAATTGTCACCGGTATTTTCTTGGTCATGCACTACAAACCGGACGCCCAATTGGCGTTTGCTTCAGTGGAATACATCATGCGCGAAGTCCCTGCAGGTTGGTGGATACGCTATATGCATTCAACTGGCGCGTCGGCATTTTTCATCGTGGTGTACTTGCATATGGCACGCGCATTTTTGTACGGTAGCTATCGCAAACCACGTGAATTGTTGTGGATTTTTGGCGTCGCAATTTTCTTGGCGTTAATGGCTGAAGCCTTCATGGGATATTTGTTGCCCTGGGGGCAAATGTCTTACTGGGGCGCGCAAGTGATCGTGAATTTGTTTCAGGCGATTCCTGTGATTGGACCGGATTTATCCTTGTGGATTCGCGGCGATTACGTGGTGTCCGATGCGACTTTGAATCGTTTCTTTTCTTTGCACGTGATTGCCATTCCACTGGCATTGGTCGGCTTAGTATTCGTGCATATTTTGGCTTTGCATCAAGTGGGTTCAAACAATCCTGATGGTATCGAGATTAAAGAAAAAACAGACGAAAAAGGTATTCCACTAGATGGCATTCCATTTCATCCCTTCTACACCGTACATGATGCGTTTGTCGCTGCAGTGTTTTTCTTGGTATTTATGGCCGTCGTATTTTTCATGCCCGAATTTGGGGGCTACTTCTTGGAATACAACAACTTTATTCCCGCCGATCCTTTAGTGACGCCTTTGCATATTGCGCCGGTGTGGTATTTCACGCCGTTCTATTCGGTATTGCGTGCGACGACAGGCACCTTCATGTGGGTTTTATCAATTGCCGTGATCGCCTTTGCAGTGTTTTTATGGCGTCAAAACCTCAGTAAAAAAGCAAGCACTATTTTGGCTGCTTTTGTGCTGGTATTGCTGGTCGGTTTTTTCAATTTAGATCCAAAATTCTGGGGCGTTGTTTTAATGGGCGCTGCGGTAGTAATCTTGGGCGCGATGCCTTGGTTAGATCGTTCGCCCGTGAAATCCATGCGCTATCGCCCACGCTGGCATACCGGCATCTTGCTTGTATTTGTCATCGCATTTATCGCATTGGGTTATTTGGGTATTAAACCGCCCAGCCCCGTGTTTGAAAAAATTTCTCAACTGTGTACCTTGCTGTATTTTGCATTCTTTGCGTTGATGCCCTGGTGGTCTAAAGCGGGACAGTTCAAACCAGAGCCGCAGCGCGTGAATTTCACTGCACATTAACAGTAACTTTTTATCAAGGTGCATACTTTTGCGCCTATTGAATGAACGATTGAATGAACCATTATTTCAAAGGAGCTTGCATGCGATTGCGACTTGTTTCTCTCTTAGCTGTTTTCACGGCTTTATCGGTTTTATCAGCACACGCCAACACCGGTGTCATTTTAGATAAAGCGCCCGATCATCGCGATGATTTGCCTGCCTTACAAAAAGGTGCGCAAATATTCATCAATAACTGTTTAGGCTGCCACGCTGCTGCATCAGTGCGCTACAGCAGTCTGATCAATTTGGGTTTGACTGAAACACAAATCAAAGAAAATTTATTATTCACGGGGAATAAAGTCAGCGACTTGATGATTAACTCCATGAAGAAAACCGATGCCAAAGCATGGTTTGGAGTCGCGCCCCCAGATTTATCGATTATTACCCGTGCACGCTCCTCAGCCGATGGCAGTGGCTCTGATTGGGTCTATACCTATTTACGTTCGTTCTATCGCGATGACACGCGTCCTACGGGTTGGAACAATGTGATTTTTCCTAACGTCGCAATGCCCCACGTCTTAACAGCATTGCAAGGTGTGCAAAAACTCGACGTCAAAGGCGAGCATCATGAGTTGGTTTTAGAAACCCCTGGATCGATGACCCGTCGCGAGTACGATGATCATGTCGGTAATTTGGTGGGTTTTTTAGATTGGATGGGAGAACCAGGTCGTTCGCAACATCAAAAAATGGGTTATTTTGTATTGTTGGCGCTGCTCGCTTTAGTCTTCATCACTTGGCGCTTAAACAAGGCCTACTGGAAAGATATTAAATAAATCATGATGGCCCGCCCTATCGTATTTTGGGTGGCCAATTGTTTTGACCGCCGGTGTTCTAAAAGCGGTTTTTTGTTGTTATGTTTTTAATTTTATAAATAGGTACTTTTATGATGGTTTTGTATTCGGGCACAACCTGCCCCTTTTCGCACCGTTGCCGTTTCGTATTATTCGAAAAAGCGATGGACTTTGAAGTGCGGGATGTTGATCTGTTTAATAAACCAGACGATATCCAAATCATGAATCCGTATGGGACCGTACCCATTTTGGTTGAACGCGAACTGATTATTTACGAATCAAACATCATTAATGAATACATTGATGAACGTTTACCGCATCCTTTGTTGATGCCGGTTGATCCTTTGATGAAAGCGCGCGTGCGTTTAATCATGAGCAATTTTGAACGTGAATTATTTGTGTTTGTGGCAATGTTAGAAAACGAGCGTGGCAAAAATTCTGAACGAATTCACGAAAAGGCACGCTCTGAAATTCGTGATCGTTTAACCACGATGTTGCCTTTGTTTGAAACCAATAAATTTTTATTGGGCGGAGAATTTTCAATGTTAGACGTCGCCATTGCACCTTTGCTGTGGCGCTTACAACATTATGAGATTTCCTTATCCAAACTCGCCGCACCGATGATGAAATATGCCGAACGTGTATTTTCACGACCTGCATTTATCGAATCATTAACACCGGCTGAAAAAATCATGCGTCGTTAATTTTTTGACCATGACCCCGACTGCACCGATTGATAAGGATGACGCGCAACTCAGCGTGCGCCCTTATCTTTTGCGTGCCTGGTACGACTGGTGTTTGGATCAAAATTTGACGCCTTATATCACGGTATTCGTTGATCAGATGTGCACTTTGCCAATGCAATTTGTGCAACAAAATATGATTACTTTGAACTTAGCGCCACACGCGATTATTCAATTGCAACTCAAACACATTGTTTCGTTTAGCGCGCGGTTTAGCGGCGTCAGTCAAGAAGTCATTGTTCCGGTGGGTAATATCACTTCAATTTTTGCGTCGGAAAATCAAATCGGAATGTCCTTTCCCTACGTGTGCGCAGAGATGCCAATACCGCCCAACGATAGCGCGAAAATATCGCTCTCAAAAAGCCACACTTCAGCACCTAGCACACCTGACGAACCATCAAAGCCTTTACGCAAAGGACATTTGACGCTCATCAAATAATTTTGTATGGTGCCCGTCACCGCGATGACCTCAGAAAACCACTCCGAAAGTAACGCCCAACTTTTAGTCTGGGGAGTGAATCATCACAGCGCGCCGATCGCGATTCGAGAACAATTTGCTTTACTCGAAACGCAAATTACACCCTTGCTGCAACAATTACAAAAGCAACTGAATCAGGTGTTTTTGCAATTAAGCGATCGTTCAATTGATATTCCAATTGCCCCTGAATGCGTAGTCGTTTCGACCTGCAATCGAATGGAGATTTATGTGGCGAGTTCACCGCATAGCCAGCTTGAATCGCTGATACACCTAGCGCTGAGTGCCGTGTTAACGCCACAACAAAACGCGACCCTCAGCACTGACTATTTGTTTATTAAAAAAAATTTAGACGCGGCGCGACATTTGTTTACCGTCATCTCCGGACTCGACTCGATGGTATTGGGAGAAACCCAAATTACCGGACAAATCAAAGCCGCTTTGCGTCAAGCGGTGAGCGCACAGACCACAGGCCCACATCTGAATCACTTATTTCAAACAGGTTTTCACGTTGCCAAACAAGTCCGACAACACACAGGTATTGGCCAACAAATTATTTCTTTTGCCTCTGCGGCCGTACAACTGTGTTGCCGCATATATGGTGACTTACAAAATCAACGCGTGTTACTCATCGGCGCCGGAGAAATGATCGAATTGTGTGCAACACATTTTTCCGCGAAAAATCCAGCACAACTGCTGATCACTAATCGCACGCGCGCGCGCGCAGAGGAACTCGCACAGAAGCATCACGCACAAGTTCTGGATTTCTCAAATCTGAATAACAGCTTGGCGCAATGCGATATTGTGATCAGTTGCACCGCAGCACCTAGCACAATTATTGAAGCTAGACAGATCGCGAACGCACATAAAACGCGACGCAACAAACCCATGGTGTTAATTGATTTGGCCGTCCCGCGTGACATCGCTAGCGATATTGAAAAACTTCCCAACACGTATTTGTATACCGTCGATGACCTAGGTGAAATCACCGCACAAGGCCTTACTGCGCGTTCTAAAGAGGCGCTTTTAGGTCAAAAAAATATTGATCGTCACCTCGTTGATTTTGCCAAATGGCAAGACACTCGCACACTGATCCCTCATATTCAAGCACTACAAAACCGTGTCGAAACCATTCGCAAAGAAGAGTTAGAACGAGCGCAACAACAGTTGAATAATCATGAAAACAGTGCCCAAGTATTATTACGTTTTAGTCAACGATTAAGTGCGCGGCTATCAGACAGTACTCTGGCGGCGATTCATCACGCCGATCACACCGATAAAAAATTTTTACACCGTTGGTTACCACGATTGTTTTTGTACTCACGCCGCAAAAATCGATCAAAAAAATAAATGTAAGCATTACACTTAATCAAGGTTCTTTTACTCATCCGTATTTTTGATTTCTTATTTTTAATTTACGAATAATGCGTCCTAATTTTCTGACTCGTCTGATTGTTTGCACAATCTTATGCTGTAGCTACTCCTCTCTATACGCCCAATCAGTAGCGGCAGAACCCGCTAAAGGGGCGATACAAAATTTGGGTGATGCCAACCATTCCATAGCCTCAACAAAACTATCTCTGCTCGACGCGATGCGCGCCGGTACCGTTTCCTTAGGTGTCGCTAGCCGTCATCCACCCTTCTCTTTTGTTGATGAACGTGGTATTCCGCAAGGTTATGCTTACCAATTGTGCACCCGTTTAATCGTGAGCTTGGCCGCCTCTCATAGTATTGCAATTCCTTCAATCGTCACCGTCGCACTCAAACCAGCGCAGCGCGAGCGTGCGCTCATGCAAGGTCGAGTCAATCTGTTATGCGATGCCAATGTCATTAATAAAACGCGCGCAGTAACGTGGACGCGTCCAATTTTTATCGAACCCATGGTATTGATCAGCACCACTGAAAAAAAATACGCTGATCTCAACGAATTAAAGTACCGCCGGATCGGTGTCATTTCGGGCACAAATACCGCCAAAACCCTGATCGAAGCAAACTTATCTCGGCAACTGGCCTTGTCGATTGAACCCTTAACTGACTTTGACACCGCGTTAAATATGTTAGAAAAAAAACAAATTGATGCCTTATGGACTTCTATCACACAGATCAGCAACGCATTAAAAACATTGCCCGCGATATTTCAGTGGACTCGATTAGACAAGTTAGGCTGGCCGCTTGGCTTGGCGCTGCGCGCCAATGACGCAGAATCCAAACAGGTCGTGAACCAAGAGTTGTCACGCTTAAGTCGAACAGGTGAGTGGGAAAAAATTTATCGTATGGTTTTTGAACATCAATCAGCATGGACCTTACCAATGAGCGAGACGCAAAAAGCTTTGCTCACAGATGAGGCGCGGTGACATCCCACGCCGTCATTGACTAAATACTTGATTCAACTTAAATCAACTTATCTCAATTTGATATCGTGGCCCGCTTAACCCGTCTTCGCGCACTGGGACTCGTCCATTATGTGATTCAAGAAGGCATTGATGATATTTTTAAATCGAATGCTGACTATCTTTATTTTCTGTCGTTACTGAGTACTTACGCACGCCAGTACCACGTGCAAATCCACGGCTTTACGCTTTTACCCAAGCAATTTCATTTGCTTCTGACCCCTACTGTTGAGGGCGGATTAACTGAATTATTGAAACACAAGGGACGTTATTACGTCAGGTATTTCAATCGTACCCACCAACGTAAGGGCGGATTGTGGTCAGGACGTTATCGTTCTGGCGTGAGTCAAGCACCCTATTTTTTACCTACTTTGCGTTACATAGAGTCACTGCCCATCAGCACCCATTTGTGCGTATCGGCTAAAGATTACTCGTGGTCAAGTTATCGACGTCACAGTGGTGAAATGAGCACCGCCTCGGACGCTTGGTTACACCCTCATCCAAATTATTTATTGCTAGCCAACCAGCCGTTTGAGCGCGAACAGGCGTATTCTGATTTTTTTCAACAGTCTCAATCAAATGAAGAGCAAAATCAAAATATTTATCGCGCGGCCTACTACAACTGGGCCTATGGTGATGCTGCGTTTACCG
>JAVKMA010000364.1:0-1518 GCA_031538685.1 Burkholderiaceae bacterium
CGCCGACGGTACGAAAACGCACGCTTTGCTCGGTAATAATTTCACCGTCTCGCGCGGGTGTTAGTGGTGTATGTGGCACTAATAATCCATTGCGTTCAATCACTTTGCGTTGATGCGCGAAATATAAAGATGGCAGTGCCAGTCGTTCGCGCGCGATGTATTGCCAGACATCAAGTTCAGTCCAATTGGAAATGGGGAATACGCGCATGTTTTCTTGGCGATGGCACATGGTGTTGTACAAATTCCACAGCTCAGGGCGTTGCGCTTTAGGATTCCATTGACCAAACTCATCGCGGAAGGAAAAAATTCGTTCTTTGGCGCGCGCCTTTTCTTCATCGCGCCGTGCGCCACCGATGCACGCGTCAAATTCAAATTCCGCAATCGTTTCCAACAAGGTGACTGCCTGTGCGCTGTTGCGAGAGTCAGTTTCGGGATTGCGTAAACGTACAGTGCCACGCGCCATCGAATCTTCCACGCTGCGCACGATTAACGCTTCCGCCAATTCTGTGGCGCGGCGGTCGCGAAATTCAATCACTTCCGCAAAATTATGTCCAGTATCGATATGAACTAAAGGAAAAGGGAAGGGGCAAGGGCGAAAGGCTTTTTCCGCCAAACGTAACAATATTACGGAGTCTTTACCTCCCGAAAACAATAGAGCAGGGCGAGCGCATTCAGCGGCAACTTCGCGCATGATGTGAATCGCTTCGGCTTCTAACCAATCCAGATGAGACATAGATGAAAACTAAAAAATATAAAAATAGTGGTGTGTTTCCTATCGCTTGATTCTTTGCAATTGGCCATCAACTACATGCAAACCGCATTCTTTATCTTGAGGCCGCTCCCACCACCAACGACCGGCGCGGATGTCTTCACCCGATTCAATCGCGCGAGTGCAGGGTTGGCAACCGATCGACGGAAAACCTTGATCATGCAAACTGTTATAGGGCAAACCTAAATTTTTAGCGACTTCCCATAATGCGTGATCAGTCCAATTGGCCAATGGATTTAATTTATCTAAATGATGCAAAGAGTCGTGTTCAAAAATCGCTAACTCAGATCGTGTCATTGATTGCGCGCGTCGCTGCCCCGTTAACCAGATGTCGTATCCGTCCAGGGCGCGTGCGAGCGGTTCGCTTTTACGAATCTGACAGCACAATTTACGCAAGTCTGAACTTTGATAAAACGCATCGACACCATTTGTGGCAAGGTACGCGGCGACAGCTTCTGCTTGAGGGTGGTATTGGGTGATCGTAATTTGGTAATGAGTTTCCAAACGACCGATTAAGGACAGGGTTTCGCTGTGCAAACGCCCAGTATTTAATGTGAACACTTGCGTATTTTTTAATAACTCTGTTTGTGCCAGTAACTCGCTCAAAACGACATCTTCAATCGCCAGGCTATGCGCCAAGGTGATTTTTTTAGCACTGCAATATCGACGCAAAATCGCCAGACTTTCATCCCATAAAAATTGAGTTGCGGATGAAAACGCAGCCATTATTTTGCACGTGGGGTTTGTAC
>JAVKMA010000365.1:0-2646 GCA_031538685.1 Burkholderiaceae bacterium
GTTGTAACTTAAAAACCCCGTACCAGGTGGTACGGGGTTTTTTAATGCCTTGCTTTAGTTCAAAAAAGTGGCATTCAAATCATTACTTTCTGTTTAAAGCAAGTGATTTTTGATGTATTTTTTGTGTTGCGCGCAAGACGTTGATTGTCCAAATTTTTTGCAGTTCGTGTTTGCGCGCGATCTCTCCTATGAAGCAGGCCTTGAAGCTAAGTTCTTATCCAAAATATCTGTTGAATACTGGTCGAATATCGGTCGATCAGTCATTCAAAAAAAGCGACATTCAAGTCATCGTTTTCTGTTTAAAGCAAGTGATTTTTTTATGTATTTTTTGTGTTGCGCGCAAGGGGCTGATTGTCCAAATTTTGTGCAATTCGTATCTGCGCGTGATCTCCCCTATGGAACAGGCTTTGAAGCTAAGCGCTTATCCAAAATATCTGTTGAATACGGGTCAATAATCCGTTCAAAAAAGTAATATCCAAACTATTATTTTCGGCTGAAAGCAAGTGATTTTTTTGTGCCTGTTTTGTGTTGTGCGCAAGACACTGATTGCCCAAATTTTGTGCAATTCGAATCTGCGCGTGTTTGCCTATTGAGTTTTGTATTGTTAAGAGCTTTGTATTGTTAAAGCGTGTTCATTTTTAAAAAGTAGTATTTTTTAAAATCTTAAAAATAAGATGCTACCAACTGGCGTTGGTAATATCGATGATAGTAATCGTAGGGATGTAATACAATCCGTCGTCTTTGATTTGTATTTGGTTGGTTAATCATCTGTATTAACGGTTTACTGATAAACCGTTTTATAGGCTCGTAGCTCAGTTGGTTAGAGCACTACCTTGACATGGTAGGGGTCGTTGGTTCGAATCCAATCGAGCCTACCAAAACATTTTAAATTGCCGGTCAATTTTGGGTTTGAACACGAGCAGTCGATTTGATCGTGTGATTTAACTGCGCGGGGCTAACAAGGTCTGTGCATATTATTTTTAATTAAGCGTAAACAGACGTTTTTCTTCGATGATTGCAGTACGACTAAAAAATGGTGAGTCTCGTGAGTTTCCCGCAGACACCACAATTCATGCGATAGCGCATAGCATTTCTCCTGGTTTAGCTAAAAAAGCACTGGCGGCAAAGCTGGATGGGCGCGTGGTTGATTTATCTTGTGTGGTCACTCAAAACAGTGATCTCGACATCATTACCGCGCAAGACCCTGAAGGTGTGGACGTGATTCGCCATTCGACGGCGCATTTGCTTGCGCACTCGGTCAAAACACTTTATCCCGATGCACAGGTCACGATTGGGCCGGTGATCGACAATGGTTTTTATTATGATTTTTCGTACAAGCGACCTTTTACGCCTGAAGATTTAAGCGCGATAGAAACTGAAATGGCGCGCCTGGCCGCCAAAAATTTTACGATCGAGCGTAAAGTCCTCGCGCGCGATGATGCAGTGCGTTACTTCAAATCGATTAACGAGTTTTATAAAGCTGAAATTATTGGCTCTATTCCTGCCGATCAAGAAGTCTCAATTTATGCGCAAGGAGATTTTCAAGATTTATGTCGCGGCCCGCACGTACCTGCGACGGGCGCTCTAAAGGTATTCAAACTGCAAAAAGTGGCCGGCGCGTACTGGCGTGGCGATTCTAAAAATGAAATGCTGCAACGGATTTATGGCACGGCATGGGCGGATAAAGCCAGTCTTGATCAATACTTAACGATGTTGGAAGAGGCTGAAAAGCGCGATCATCGCAAACTCGGTAAAGCCTTAGATTTATTCCATATGCAGGATATTGCGCCAGGATTGATTTTTTGGCATCCTAAAGGTTGGTCAATTTGGCAAGCCGTTGAGCAATATATGCGTAAGGTCTATCAAGACAACGGCTACATGGAAGTTAAAGGGCCGCAAATTATCGATCGCGTGTTGTGGGAAAAGTCCGGTCATTGGGAGAACTATAAAGATAATATGTTCACCACTGAATCAGAAAATCGCGTGTACGCAGTTAAACCGATGAATTGTCCCGGTCACATTCAGATTTTTCGTTCGGATTTACGCTCGTATCGTGACTTGCCACTACGTTATGGTGAATTTGGCCAATGTCATCGCAACGAACCTTCAGGATCTTTGCACGGCATTATGCGCGTGCGCGGTTTTACGCAAGACGACGGTCATATTTTTTGTACCGAAGAGCAAATTCAATCGGAATGCCTTAAGTTTACGTCCTTGTTGCAAGCGGTTTATAAAGATTTTGGTTTTAGCAAAATTATTTATAAAGTGGCGACACGCCCAGAAAAGCGCGTGGGTAGTGACGATTTATGGGATGTAGCTGAAAAAGCACTGATTGACGCTTTGGAGGCCTCAAATTGCACCTACCAGGTTTCTAAAGGCGAGGGCGCGTTTTATGGCCCTAAAGTCGAATATGCCTTGCAAGACGCTTTAGGGCGCGAATGGCAGTGTGGTACGGTACAGGTTGATTTCTTTATGCCCCAGCGTTTAGAAGCGGAATATGTGGCAATTGATAACACGCGCAAAACGCCGGTGATGATTCACCGAGCAATTTTAGGTTCTTTAGAGCGCTTTATTGGTATTTTGATTGAACATCATGCGGGAGCCTTGCCAATGTGGTTGGCCCCCGTGCAAGTGGCGGTTGTCCCA
>JAVKMA010000366.1:0-2156 GCA_031538685.1 Burkholderiaceae bacterium
ACTAGCAAAGCTTAACAGTGAAATGCGCGCTTGGTATATCAACCTTGCAACCCAAGGTTTAATACTCAATGCCAGAGCATCATCAATAAGACAAGAAATTAAAAACGCCAAAAAGGTGAAAGAGGGTAGAGTTTTTATTAATAGCAACAATAAAAGAGCTCTTTTAATACCATTTTTATCATATAAATAGATAAATTATTCTAATAATTAGCATATACGTGCTTGTCAATCCTTAACTTTTTACTAAACTATCATGTCAAATACAATTGTTCTCACCGGTAATGTAGGCAAAAATCCTTCTCTTGAAAAAACTGATCGAGCAAATGTTGTACGATTCTCTATGCTTTGTGATGAGTGGAAGCGCGTCGATGATCCAGATAATCCTGGGAAGAAAACAATAACTTCAGATACCGACAAGCAAGAGTGGTATCAAATCTCCGTATGGAAAGAAAGTCTTTCTGAAGCAGTCATGAAAACCATTCAGAAGGGAGCGCGTATCACTGTAGAGGGTCATTTAACCGTCGGACGTTGGGAAAAGGATGGAGTACCACAATTCGCTCTACAGATCACTGCCGATAACATATTGCACAACCTTAATCGTGTTGACGAGGTGCGCTTGCGTGAGCGGCGAGTCGAACCTAGCGACGCTTAATTTTCAGGATAGGATGGGGGTAGTAGGTGGCAGCCTACATAGCCAGTCATGCTGAAGACTTCAATGCTTGGGTTAACCAACACGCGCCGGAACATGCCAAACAAGCATTTAGGGTTGTCTGTCACCAACTGCACGAGTTTGACAAAGCAGAGTCAACCGTTCGATTAGGACAAAAACTGGTGCCAAAAGATTTGTCAATATTTTTTGAGATTGTGGCAAGCACTAACCGGAGGGCTAATCAACCGATTGTCCAAAATTTGGACAATCGGTTTCTCAAGATTTTTCAATAGGCGACACTCATTTACTTGAGTGCGGCTATCCACAATTTTTTAGGATAATTTTTTAAGTTGTCGCAGTCTGAATAAAGTTTGACCGTACCCAAAATAATTAAAAATAACTTGCTTGAATTAATCCTCAATTGAATTTTATTGAGGTCTGTATGAAATTATTTATTTGTGAAAAACCCTCACAAGCCAAAGATATCGCACCCCACATAGGCGCAAACACTCGTGGTGATGGGTGTATGACCGGCAATGGTGTGGCCATTACTTGGTGTGTCGGCCATTTGATGGAACAATCGCCTCCTGAATACTACAACCCAGCTTTAAAAAGTTGGGACATCAAGTTGTTACCCGTTATTCCAACGACTTGGCATATCGGCGTGAAACCCGATCTTAAAAAACAATACGATATTGTTGCAAGATTGATCAAAAGTGCTGAGTCAGTAGTGATCGCTACCGATGCAGATAGCGAAGGTGAAGTCATTGCGCGTGAAGTACTGGATCATGTGGGCTACACAGGATTAATCAATCGTCTCTGGCTTGCTGCATTAGATGATGCCTCGATTAAAAAGGCGCTTAGCAAGTTATTGCCCAACGAGAAAACACTCCCGCTGTACTGGCGCGGCCTAGGACGTGCTCGTGCAGACTGGATCGCTGGTATGAACCTGACAATGAGTCTGACTAAAGCTTTCGGTACCGGAGGCAAAGGCGGCACTTTACACTGTGGACGCGTACAGACACCAGTACTTGGCTTAATCGTACGGCGTGAGCGCGAAATCAAAGTGTTTAATCCTAAGAAGCATTACGACCTAGACGCAGTATTTGAAATCGAAGGTAAGCCCGTGCCTTTTAACTGGGTCAAGCCTAAAGGCTTACTTGATGAGGCGGGTCACATTGTGGATGCGGCCAAAGTCAAAGCCATTGCGGACACCCTTAAAAATGCGCTAGGAACAGTTCAGTTAGTCGATACCACTCCCCAGCGTGAGTTGGCCCCTCTCCCTTTTTCTCTGGGCGCTTTGCAAAGAGCGGCCTCAGCGCGGTTTGGTATGAAGGCTCAAACCGTGCTTGATGTCGCTCAGTCACTTTACGAAAAACATAAAGCAACGAGCTACCCACGTACGGATGCGGAGCATCTGCCGACATCTATGTTTGCAGAAGCAAGAGGTGTGGTTGATGCGCTCAATAAAGTCGATCCAGAAGTAGGGAGTCTGGTTGACCAAATC
>JAVKMA010000367.1:0-6526 GCA_031538685.1 Burkholderiaceae bacterium
GGCAGCCCCAGGTGGTGGTTGTACGCATATTCTTTGCCTTTGAAGACGATTTTGGGCATGGGATTACCCTGCGATATCAATGACCGCTTTGGTTTTCAAAATGAATTGGTATTCCTGATAGAAGTCGCGTTCACTGACGTTTGACTGGTAATCGGGTTTTCTTTTGTTGCAGACATGCGCCATGCGAACTTTGAACTTACTAATCTCGCATGACGCTCGAAGCGCCTCAATCGTTGCAATCAGTTGCTGTTTACCCTTACTAAATGCAACGGGTCTCTTTCGATCTTTCAACTCAATCAGGTGAATACTGTTTTTTTGTGGTCAGCATCGCATCACAACGCTGTGAAGCGTTCTCGCTAAGAAACACACACCCATCAACGGCAGTGAAGGTCACTGCTACCCGAGAAGGGTTTTCGACGGTCGCTATCCATTTGGCGTCTTCATTCTGTTTCTCGTTATCGACAAAAGCCACCGAACCTTGTGCATCACCAATGCCAAATTCAGCCTCAGTGTGCGGGCCTGTTTGGCATTCGGTGTTAAAAAAATCGACGGCCAGGGCTTTGTTCACAGCTCATTCTCGATTTCAAATAAGGCTTCAAACGCTTCGTTGCATTTGCGCAGAGCCTCGTTGAGAAGGTTTTCATCCGTCGGTACGCCGCCGTGCGGGGCAGGCAGTTGTTCGATTTTTCCGTCAGGGCTGAATTGGTAAATCGCAAGCTCACTGCCAGCGGTTGCGGCAGTGACTTCAAAAATGTCTTTAATTCGTTTGAGAAGTGCCGCTTCGTTTGCTTGATCCTTGCTCAGTTTGTCTAAAAGCGTTTGGGTTTGAATGGCAATGCTCAACACATTGATGAGGTAAGGACTGTGCGACGTCATCACCAGCTTATTGCCGGCGATTTTGTTGTTCAGTGTGAGCAAGCTCTCCAGCATCTTCCATTGCGAGTCTGGGTAGAGGTTTTGCTCAGGCTCTTCGACGATGTTGATGAGGTGTTTTTTTTTGAACTTCTTCACCTGACTGATAAGGTGCTCAACAAGCTTGTCAGGGGCTAATTTCTCGGCACTAGGCACCTCGATAGATTGACGCAACATGTCAAACTGGCGAGGACTCAGCTCGTCAGTCAGCCAATCAAATGTATTTTTTGTTGGTTGACGCATCCGTGCATCAACCAAATGCTTGGTCACCATGAGCAAGGGCACACTTGACTGATAGCCACTCGCGGTTTCTGACAAGCGCAGCTGATAGCTTGACGCTCCTTCACCTGTGACAGTCAACCCTCCTGTGCTTTCATCTCGCATGAGTTGGCATTTCCCAAACGGCAAAGGCATCGGTTCGGTCAATGCCTTTCTCGCACGGTCAAATTCAGCCAAAAACTCTTTCAAGTTGCCTGCCGCCAAGTTGATTAGATCGGGTTGCTCAACATAGGAAATGAAGTTGCGCTCAGCAGGCACATACATCACCTGCGGCAATTGGTAGTCTTTTTGCGACAAGCGTTTCACGCTCATTTGTCCACTCGCATACGTAATGCGTACAGCATCACCCCAATAACCGAACGCTGTCTGCGGTGTGAAGTAGTTTTGCAGCCGGTGGTATTGCAACAGTTCTTTGAGTTTCTCAGGTTGCGCCAAGCTCTCGACGGTTTCATCACCACGAATCAGCGTTTTCTCCATCCAGATCATGGTGGACAACAATTTGGCCAAAGTGCTTTTGCCGGCGCCTTGATCTCCTAAAAAAAGCGTGACTTTGCGAATGTCAATTCAGCCATCTTGGTCTAGCCGCCCCTCACGGATGGGGCCAAAGTGTTTAACTCGGATTTTGTTCATGTGATGAGTTTTCTTTTAAACCAGATTTTGAACAAAATGGTTGGGTTCTGCGTGTGGTTCCCGGGTTCTAGACGTTGACGGTGCGTCCAAGTATACACACGGTATTTGGTGAGGCTACGGCCAATGTACATAGTCGCCCCTGAAAAATGCAATTTCAGGTCAGCGCCAAACGCATTGCGCTGGCATTAAATATCAATGTGGGAGTTTTGAATATTGGGAGTCCCCCTGAAAGCGAGCATTCATCAGACTCTCAGGGGGAGTGTCAGTAACGACCAATTAAAGCGAGTAATACATTTCAAATTCAACTGGATGCGGCGTCATGCGGAAACGCGTAACCTCTTGCATTTTTAACTCAATGTAAGCGTCCAACATTGTGTTGGTAAATACGCCGCCTCGGGTTAAAAAGTCGCGGTCTTTGTCTAAATAATCTAAAGCTTGATCTAAAGACGAACACACGGTAGGCACTTTTGCATCTTCTTCTGGGGGCAAGTGGTACAAATCTTTGCTTGCCGCTTCGCCGGGATGAATTTTGTTTTGTACGCCATCTAAACCCGCCATCATCAAGGCCGCAAAGCATAAATAAGGATTGGCCGATGGATCAGGAAAGCGCGTTTCAATTCGACGCGCTTTGGGATTCGCAACAAAAGGAATCCGAATCGATGCCGAACGATTGCGCGCTGAATAGGCTAATTTGACCGGCGCCTCAAACCCTGGAACCAAACGTTTGTACGAGTTCGTCCCTGGATTAGTAATGGCATTTAATGCGCGCGCATGTTTGATGATCCCGCCGATGTAGTACAGGGCAAAATCTGACAAGCCTGCATAGCCGTCACCTGAAAATAAATTTTTGCCGTCTTTCCAAATCGATTGATGAACGTGCATGCCAGAGCCGTTATCGCCCGCGATTGGTTTGGGCATGAAAGTCGCTGTTTTGCCGTAGCTGTGCGCGACGTTGAACACCACGTATTTCAACACTTGTGTCCAGTCAGCGCGTTCGACTAAAGTCGAAAAACGGGTGCCGATTTCATTTTGACCTGCGCCAGCAACTTCGTGATGATGCACTTCAACAGGAATGCCTAATGATTCCAAGATCGTGCACATTTCCGAGCGCATGTCTTGAAAACTGTCGACTGGTGGAACGGGGAAATAGCCGCCTTTAACAACGGGGCGATGGCCAGTGTTGCGATCGTTTAATTCTTTACCCGCGCTCCAACTGGCTTCTTCAGAACCAATTTTGACAAAACTGCCTTGCATGTCGATATTCCAACGAATGTTGTCAAAAATAAAAAATTCTGGTTCTGGGCCAAAATAAGCCGTGTCGCCTAGGCCTGTGGTTTTTAAGTAGGCTTCTGCGCGGCGCGCGATGGTACGCGGATCGCGGTCATAGCCTTTGCCGTCCATCGGTTCAAGGACGTCACATTGCAAGAACAAAGTGGTGTCTTCCATGAAGGGATCAATATTCGCCGTGTTTGGATCAGGTTTTAACAACATGTCCGAGGACTCAATTCCTTTCCAACCGGCGATTGAGGAACCATCAAAGGCATGACCTTCTTCAAATTTATCTGCATCAAAATGTGATACCGGAACGGTCACGTGCTGTTCTTTTCCGCGCGTATCGGTAAAGCGAAAATCGACGAACTTGACATCTTGTTCCTCGACCATTTTGAGCACATCGGCTACTGTTTTTGTCATGAGACACTCCAATTAAAGGGGGGTTAAAAGAGCGAAACAATGAATTGTTTCGGGTTACTAAAGTTACTAAAGCGACTAAGGCTACTAAACGAACAACAAAATATATGACAGAGCAAAAATACAGGGCAAATTATGCCAGTGATACAAGATCACAATTGTGTCGACACAAAAAAGACGAATTAAGGGCACTTCTATCAATACAGAATGTGCGGATGAAGTGCGAGGCGAACAGCACACAGAAACCGGAGCGTACAGACAGTACGTGAGGATTTCGCGCACTGCGCAACAAAGCAATTCGCCGCAAAAATGAATTGATAGAAGTGTCCTTAACGCTCAAACACTAAGCGCCCAGCGATCCATGTTTGGGTGACCTGGCCTTGTAAGAGCTGGCCTTCAAAAGGGGTTTGTTGGCCACGACTGCGTAAGGCTTTACCAAGCACGCGCCATGAGGGCGCAGGGTCAAACAGTGACATATCGGCGCTTGATCCAAGCATTGATCCAAGCATTGATCCAAGCATTGATCCAAGCATTGATCCAAGCATTGATCCAAGCATTGATTCAAGCGTTGGTTCAATCTGCAAAGCCGGTGCGGGCGGCGTTTTTGTTGATGACGCGTTTGGACTTTGCGCAATAATCGCTGCTGGGTTCGTGCTGATTTTTGACAAAGCCAAAGAAGGGGGTACTTGATGGCGTTTCGCCCACGCTAAAGTCAGTGGCAACAACAATTCAAGGGTACTCGCACCAGCTTGCGCTTGGGCGAAGGGCAAACGTTTTTGATCATTCAGTACGGGCGTGTGGTCCGAGCAAATGGCATCTATCGTGCCGTCAATCACGCCAGCCGACAAGGCGGCTTGATCGTCGGCGCCGCGCAAAGGGGGATTCAGTTTGGCGGCGGTATTGAAGTATCCAATATCAAACTCGTTTAAACACAGATGTGAGATGCTCACATCGGCACTGATGGGAAGTCCTTCGGCTTTTGCTGCGCGAATTAAAGCGACGCTACGCGCTGTTGATAGTCGACAAAAATGAACGCGAGTGTTGGTGGCGCGAATCAGTTCCAAAATGACTTGAACCGCTATGGTTTCTGCAATCGAGGGATGATCAACTAAACCTATTCGGCTGGAAAAGGCGCTTTGATGCGCGACCGCATTGACACCCAGTTGAGCGTCTTGCGGATACAGCCACAAAGTGTAATCAAACGAACGCGCGTATAGCATGGCACGGCGCAGATTTTCTACATTTGAAATCGGCGTCAGTGCTTGGGTAAAACCGATACAGCCGGCGTGGTGCAGATTGACCAGTTCGGATAATTCCTGACCGGCAAGGCCGCGCGTTAAGGTGCCCAAAGGATGAACTTGTGCCGATTGACAGGAATTGATTCGTTCAATCAGCATTTCAACCAAGCCCGCTTCGTCTAATACCGGTCGCGTGTCGGGCAAAGTGACTAAACGCGTCACGCCCGCGGATACGGCGGCGTGTAATTCTTGCGCAATGGCTTGGGCGCTCGGTGTTCCGCTCGCGCAAAGGCGGGCGGATAAATCGACAATGCCTGGGAGCAGCCACTTTCCCCTCGCATCGATTTCTTGAACCGCTGTTCGGCTCTGGTCTAATGGCAGTGAGGGCAGTGAGGGTGCCAGGGCGTGGATACGGCCGTGCGCAATTTCGATGTCCAGCGTTTGATCCAGAGTCGGCAGGTAAGCCTGACGAAAAATAATAGGCCCCGGGCTTTGTTGCGTGTGATTGATGGCGCTGTTTATGTGGTTCCGTATTGAGTCGCTCATGGCAGTGTTCCTTGCGCGCTGATGGGTGAAGGCGGAGAGTGAATCGGGGGATCAGTCAGAGATTCAGTCCGGGAGCCTGTTCTGGGCAAGGCCAAGATGCTCATGACCGCCATGCGAACCGCAATCCCAAAAGTCACTTGCGGCAAGATGACGGCTTGGGGTCCATCGGCAACGGCAGAGTCAATTTCAACGCCGCGATTCATTGGGCCAGGATGCAAGACGATGGCGTCGGGCGCGGCATACGCCAAACGTTTTGGCGTTAGACCATAGGTTGAAAAGTATTCGCTAAAGGACGGAATAAACATTCCTTGCATACGCTCGCTTTGCAAACGTAACATCATGATCACATCAACGTCTTTGAGGCCTTGTTCCATCGAGGTATAAAAATGGACGCCCATTTTTTCAACTTCAAACGGTTGCAGGGTGTAGGGTGCAATAACGCGAATTTCCGGCACGCCTAAAATTGATAGACCGTGTATGGCCGATCGCGCCACGCGGCTGTGCAAAACGTCTCCAACAATGGCCACGCATAATTTAGAGAAATCTTTTTTGTAATGTCGTATCGTAAATAAATCCAACAAACCTTGTGTCGGATGCGCATGACGTCCGTCGCCGGCATTGATAACGTGAATGTGATTGAGCCCTTGTGCGCGCAAATGTTCGGCGATTAAATAGGGGGCCCCCGATTCCGAGTGACGCACCACAAACATATCGGCGTTCATCGCCGCAAGGTTGTCTATGGTGTCAAGCAAAGATTCACCTTTACTCGTTGAGCTGACCGCGATATTTAAATTGATGACGTCGGCAGATAGACGCTTGGCCGCGATTTCAAAGGTTGTGCGTGTGCGCGTTGAGTTTTCAAAAAACAAATTGAACACCGATTTACCGCGCAGTAAAGGAATTTTTTTAATCGCCCGCGCGTGTTGTGGATCAGAAAACGCAACAAAGGATTGCGCGTGATCCAAGATGTCTAACAATAGCTGACGCGGCAAGCCCTCTAAACTCAATAAGTGTTTCAGCGAGCCATTTTGATGAAGCTGCGGATTATTCATGAGCCGTTAACCATAATTAACCATAAAAGAGCAAGGCGTTTAAAGGGCACTTCTATAAATACAGAATGTGCGGATGAAGTGCGAGGCGCACAGCACACAGAAACCGGAGCGTACATACAGTACGTGAGGATTTCGCGTACTGCGCAACAAAGCAATTCGCCGCAAAAATGAATTGATAGA
>JAVKMA010000368.1:0-3384 GCA_031538685.1 Burkholderiaceae bacterium
GCCGAAACGGAAATCCTGGCTTTGGTGTTGCGCTCTGTGTTGCCGGAAACGATCAGCGAATACCTGAGCCGCAAGCTCTGGAAGCCCATGGGCGCGGAGCAGTCTGCTTTGTGGCAGGCCTACCGTGACGGTCTGGAAAAGGCCAGTGGCAACTTCAATGCCACGATGCGTGACTATGGGCGCTTGGGCGTGGTGCTGGCCAATGATGGCT
Source organism: Burkholderiaceae bacterium (assembly GCA_031538685.1). Lineage (GTDB taxonomy): Bacteria > Pseudomonadota > Gammaproteobacteria > Burkholderiales > Burkholderiaceae > JAVKLU01. Next base: position 212 of record JAVKMA010000368.1, read on the forward strand.
ATCGGCCTGATACCCGAGAGCAAATCATTCCAAAGTCATACCTGGAGGACGCAACCCGCGCCGACAGACAGCCTGAGCAGTTTCGCCCCGGCAGGGCCACGCCGTATTTTGGATATGGCTACCAGTTCTGGACGTTTCCCGGCCCCAAGCACCGCTTTGCATTACAAGGCACCTATGGGCAAGTCATCTATGTTGACCCTGAGGCCAAGCTGGTGATGGTGCTGACCACGGCGAACAAAACCGCCAAGTCTGGAGGGACGACACTGGGCGCAGAGACCGATGCGTTCTGGCGGGGGTTGGTCAATCATTGGTCTCGGTGGTGAATTTAAATTCAGGTAATTGACTGGTTCAGTGCTGGTAAAGAGCAATAACTTGAATAGCTGTCTAAATGTGTTAAAAATCAAACAGCGCTGTAATCGTTTTGGTTATGGGCACCAACAAGGGACAATATATGCCTGAATTCAAGTTTCCGACACCGAAATCTTGTAAGCTCAAAGATGGAGCAGTGCTCTGCACATCGGAACGCATCCTTGCACTTTACAGTCAAGAAACTGGAAAAGATGCGAAACGCATGAGCAAAAATGTAAAAAAATGGTTTGCGTCAGAAGCGCCTCAGCATGGGTGGGCGGGTGGTCACTTTTTGCCAGAGGTTCAATCCGGACATGGTGCTGGTTGCGTATTATTCGTTCCTCCACAGCAAGTTAACGTCAGCGTTAAAGTAACGAAGAAAACGCTTGTTCTCTTAGCGGAAAGTGGCGAAGAATAAGGGGTTTTTCGTTTTTCGGGACCATAAATCACCCCACTCAAAGGGCGTACACCTGTTCAAAGTTTCACTGTGCTTGATCTGTCCAAAGGACTTCGGTAACGTATAAAACGGCGCAAATTTCATACAGCGCCGTCCCACAATTCGCAGCTATTGCTCCCAAGCCAAGGCTTCACCGCCTTGGCTTTTTTGCTTTCTGATGGCCGCGCATTGTGGGTTTGTTCAACCCCTTGCCGGAGTCCTTTCATGTCCTACTCACAGGCCACAGCGCCTATTGCCAATCCAGCCCCACAGTCGGCCCCACTGTTCCCCATGGGGCAGGTCGTCGCTACGCCTGCGGTGGCCGACCACTTTGCCGCCCACGGTGTCAGTCCACTGGAATACCTGACTCTCTATCATCGTCGTCGTTAATTTCACATCATTACCCGACAGTTCCACCTTATCCCCACTGATCAAACCCGTGTTGTTATTCATTCTTTAATGCCAACTATCTATCGTCTCACCTTTAACGCTCTTGCCGTCCTCGGTCAGATAGCTACCGTTCACATCTTTCAATGCATTACCATAAAAACTCACTGTTCACTAAACCCACTAGGAAAAACCTCCGATCCAAAACTCACCCCATATGTTGCAAGTTTGGCAAACGCAGCGGCAGGGACCACATCACCAATATTTATATATCCGTCGAAGTCAACCTCCAGCATAACTTCTCCACTTGTTCTTGTAATTTCACCTAGAAACTCATGGCAGTATTCAAGCGATCCAAAAAAAATCATCGCTTCCTTGAGGCAAGAACGAAGGCCCCTAATTTTCCGCCTGTAATTCCAATAAATTTCTTTCTGTACTCCTCCCAACAGAACCCCACTTGGGGTTTGTCTAAGTGAACCGACATTCCAGACATAAGCTGGAACCAAACCTAACTTTTCAGCGATTACTGGATACGTGATGAATGGGTGTTTAATCAATAGACGTAATTCAAATTCGTACTTAGGTTCAATCTCCCGATTTTCCTTAATCACTTCTGACTCCTGATTCATTTTGATTCCCTCCCCGTCGCTTGCGCTCTCTATCTTTACCTTTTTGGCTGCTTGGCTTGCCAGAGCCAGTAAATACATCTGCGGATCCATTTACGAAAATTTAAAGCGTATAAAAACTACCTTAATAAAGTGCCATCTGGGTTTATCGCATCCTCATCTCTTAGGGTTGGATAATAAATTTTTTTCGCAGCTAATTCATAAAAAATAATGCCGTGGACACCTATAACGTCTTCTTTTTTCAAACGTCTTTTCCAAATTTTATCAAAAATACTATCTAACAACTCTGGATTTTCTCTCTCATAAATATCCTCTATAAAAGCAATATTTGAATTTTCAATAAAAATGACTCTAAACTCATCTTCTGTCATAGAGAAAATGTCGTAAACACAATTAATCGCGCCGTCAATTATTTGAACGTTTTTCATTTCTTTGGCCTTACGTTTTCATATCCACCATTAGGTTTTTGAACATCCCAGTGAGGCCCCCCATGAGCAAGGCCTCCTTTACCGGTAGGTACCCAAACTTTCCCGTCAGCATCTAACCAGCCGTAACCATTCCCATTTGGGTTCTTAACCCACTGGTCACCACCTTTAGGTGAGACAAACTCCACATCCGCACCAGGACGACCAGGAGCTTTTGCTCCCTGCGGGTTATACGCATTTTCAGGCGGCACCGCCAGAATCAATCCGCTATTAGCAGGGACGCCCTTGACTCCATAGCCCCCGCCTACTGCCCCCGATGTATCAGTTGTATCACCTGACAGTTGATTACCGCCCGTGTGAGAGGGTGACTGACCCCTTGTATCAAGATACCCTCCCAAATTAGGCGTTTTGTCCGCTGTCGGTACGTGGATTAGTGGCGGCTGTGACTCTGGTTTATCCTTTCCAAATCCTGGTATCTTTTCTAATTCCTCCGGTGGTATCAGTGATGCAACTTTAGCAACCACTGCAGCACCAGCCAAATACAAAGCATTCACACACGCCGGAGAATTAAGACACATTCGTGCCGCTATAGTTCCACCCGCTACCACGCCTTCGACGATTAGAATCGCCATAATGGCATTATTACTGGCTTCATTGAAGGCGGTGTTACCTGCTATTTTTCCCCCTACCGCATTACCAGCCCCTAAGGCGGCCAATTGTGTGATGGCGGCTGCTGCATCAGGTGTAACTCCAGCGTTAATCAAAAATGCTTGCATATGCGGGGCGGCAACACTTGATACTCCAGCCCCCATTGCCCCTGTAGCTCCCCCACTCACACCACCAATCAATAAATGCCCACCTGCTCTACATGCCCCATCAGGAGACCAACACTCTGCATCTTTCTCATCTCCATTTTTAATAGCTTCAGCAAATTTTTTATTCGCATACTCA
>JAVKMA010000369.1:0-1888 GCA_031538685.1 Burkholderiaceae bacterium
CAAGCCGTGAATGTGACCTTGCTGAACAACCAAGTCAACACGGTTCAAGGCTTTTAGGCCACCAAACTGCATCAAAATTTGTTCTGCTTTCAACAGCGGTCCGCTGGCATTTTTTCCACCTTTGATAAGCTCAACATCCAGCTCTTCAAATTGCTCATTACGCTTTTGTCGCGGCAATAATTTAGTCACGTAACCCACAATACCTTCTTGCAAGTAATACACGACAAACAAAGTCATCACACCAAAAATTGTCAAACGCCAATCGGTAATGTTGTCCAGCGTTTTGGCGAACACTGCCACGCCAATCGAGGCTACAAGAGGAATTAACAACTGCTTCCAAGTTTTTTGTTTTTGGACTAGTGAAATGACTGCAGTCAGCAAAACAATCACCAAAATACTGTAAGCAATCCAACGGAACAACTCAATATCGGCTAATAAGCTGGGCAACATCACCACGATTAGCGCGCCTAAAAATGCGCCAGAACGTGATTTACGCCCACCCATAATGATGGCCAGTAAAAACAAAATCGTTAGCTCAAAGTTATAAGCGTTGGGCGCAATATATTGTTCTGAATATGCATACAAACCTCCCGATAAACCCGCAAATGCCGCACTCAAAATAAACGCAATCACTTTATATCTGTATACCGATACCCCCATGCAGTCGCAAGCAATCGGACTGTCGCGTAAAGCTTCAAAGGCGCGTCCATAATGCGATTTGATAATGCGCTGCATTACCCACAAGCTTAATACGACGCAAGCGACCACAAAGTAGAAAAACGCCACTTTGCTCATCGGCATGTCAAACAGCACTGGCTTACCGATTTTAATTCCCAAGGGTCCTTCCGTTAAGAAAGTCATCTCGTTAATTAAAATTTGCAGGATTGTGCCAAAGGCTAAAGTCACCATCGCCAAATACGGCCCAGTGACCCGTAACGCCGGCAAGGCCAATAGTGCGCCAAATCCAGCAGTCACCACAACCGCCATAGGTAAAGTGATATAAAAAGGTAGTCCTAGTTTAAAAAACAAAACCCCGACGGTGTAAGAACCCACGCCAAAAAGTGCTGAATGCCCTAGTGACACCAAGCCGGTATACCCCACCACAATATCCAAGCCAAACAATAAGATTGAATAAATCAAAATGGTTTCGACTAAATGCAGGTAATACGCGTTATGAACGAATTGCGGTAAAGCGATTAGTGCTAAAAGCCCCAAGGCTATCGGCAGCCAACGTGAAAATTTATTCATGCCCATCTCCTTAAACTTTTTTAATCAATGATTTACCAAAGAGTCCGGCAGGTTTGAGTGCTAACACGAGCAACAATAAAACTAAACCTGGAACTTCCTTGTATCCGGTTGACAGATAAAAACCCGTCAAAGTCTCGATCACACCTAACAGCAGACCACCAACGATGATTCCCATCCCTGAATTACGGCCGCCAATAAGCGCACCGGCAAAAGCTTTTAAACCCACGGCGACGCCCATTGTTGCACCGGTTAAAGTAAGCGGAGCAATCAAAACGCCTGCCACTGCAGCCGTTGCGGATGACAGTGCGTAGGACAAGGTAATGACGCTTTTGGTATTAATCCCCATCAGACCCGCTGCATCACGATCGTTTGCTGTTGCAACAACGGCTTTACCGTAAATGGTTTTACGGTTAAAAACTTCAACCGCAAGCATCATTAACAAAGCCCCGACAATCACCACGATTTGCATCGCTTGGATATTGGCGCCAAATAAAACAATTGGCTCGGCTAATAAAGGTGAAGGGAAAGGCAAGTCCTCTTTACCCCAAATGTTTTCAGCTACGTTTTTAACAATAATCGCCAAAGCAATGGTTGACATGATCCCACCAAATGCCGACTTGAGTCGGAAGGCTGGTCGAAC
>JAVKMA010000370.1:0-9396 GCA_031538685.1 Burkholderiaceae bacterium
GTCGTCCAGATTGCAGTACTGAAGAAATGATTGCGGCGGCAAAAAAAGCCTCGATCCATGAATTCATTATCTCGCTCCCCAAAGGCTATGAGTCTCTGGTAGGAGAGCGCGGGCTTAAATTATCGGGCGGGGAAAAACAACGCGTTGCCATCGCTCGAACCTTGCTCAAAAACCCGGCGATTCTAATTTTGGACGAGGCGACTGCGGCTCTTGACTCGGTGACAGAAAAAGAAATTCAAAAGTCTCTAGAACTCGTTGCGAAAGATCGGACCACTTTGATCATCGCGCATCGCCTTTCAACGATCACTCATGCAGAACAGATTATTGTGATGTCTGAAGGGCGCATCATTGAAAGAGGTCGTCATACAGAACTGTTGTCCTTCGGCCGTGCTTACGCAAATCTGTGGCAAAAACAGAGCGCTGAAAATTTAAACGCCTGAAAGTTAAACGCCAAAAACAAAAAAGCCCCGAAAATATTTTTCGGGACTTTATTCAAGGCTTTAATATCTAATCAACAGACCTTCTTTAGCTCTTTAAAAACGCTTCACGATACCCAAGCCAAATTCATTCACTGAGCTTGAATCGTCACCAAATTTATACGTGTCATACGACGCTCGAATGGCAAAATCCTCAAATGCTTCATATTGAAAAGCTAAGCCAAAGGTGGGCTTTACATAATCTTTTTCAAAAACGGCACCATTAAAATTGCTGTAACAGGTATTAAACACTGCTAAGCATTTATCGGTTCGTTTTAATGACGCGACTCCAGCACGCCCCAGCACGGTCCAGTCGTCGTTGATCCGATATGATCCCACCGCACGCAGGGCGATCGTCGGAATACTTTCCTGAACGTCCGTCGATAAAAATCCATAAGTCCCTTCTAGGGCCAAAATTTTATTAAACTGGTATCCCCCATCCAAGGTCCCTGTGATGGTTTTGTTTGAGTTTGCCGACAAAACACCATACCAACCTTGATCAAAACGTGTCGGATCCGCCACGGCAGCTCCTTGATTAGTCGCCTTCGCCTCTGGCTTAGCCTCGGTCGACTCTGGTTTAGATTCAGTTACTTGGGGTTTAGATTCGGGCGTTTCTTGCGAAAATGCATTCAAACTACTAAAGCCTAAGGCTACGGTCAAAGTTACGGCCGAAACAGATATTTTTTTAAATTTTTTCATTACAACTCCACAAAAAAAACAAAATCAAAAATTAAACCCTTTTTTACAAAAGTTTACAAAACCCAGTTTTTACAAACACTCTTACAAATTTTTACAAGCGCGCTTACAAATGTTTATTAAACACAAACGTTTATTAAACACAATCACTCTCTTTTTTAAGACACTCGATTTTAAGAGTCTTTAATCCAAAAGTCTGCAACAATTATTTTGCGTGTTTAAAAGCGACACTAATCTCGAGACGCGCGCTTCCGTTCATGCTCTTTCAAAAAACGCTTCCGAATCCGAATGTTCTGTGGTGTGATTTCCACGAGTTCATCATCATCAATAAACTCAACCGCATATTCCAAGTTTAATCCTATCGGAGGGACCAAACGAACCGCCTCATCTGTTCCGGAAGATCGAACGTTAGTCAATTGTTTCCCTTTAATCGGATTAACCACGAGATCATTTTCGCGCGAATGAATACCAATAATCATGCCCTCGTATAGTTTTTCACCCGGGCTCACGAACATGCGACCTCGATCTTGTAATTTCCACAAAGCATAAGCGACGGCTTCGCCATCATCTTGGGAAATCAGTACGCCATTGCGGCGCTCGCCTAAACTACCCGTATCGATTAAGGCATAGCCATCAAAAATATGGCTCATCAAGCCCGTCCCGCGCGTTACTGATAAAAACTCGGACTGAAAACCAATCAAGGCACGCGCCGCAATTCGATAGTCTAAACGTGTCCGCCCATGCCCATCGGCCTGCATATCTTGCAACTGGCCGCGACGACGCCCCAACTCTTCCATCACCGCGCCTTGATGACCGTCCTCAACATCGACCGTCAGCATCTCAAATGGTTCGTGGCGCTCGCCATTCACTTCCTTAATCAATACGCGCGGCCGCGATACCGCTAACTCAAAACCTTCTCGACGCATATTTTCTAAAAGAATCGTCAAATGCAACTCTCCACGTCCTGAAACCTCAAAAATAGTTTCATCTTCAGTATCACGAACACGCAATGCGACGTTCGCTTTTAACTCTCGCTGCAAACGTTCACGCAATTGACGACTCGTGACAAATTTACCTTCACGTCCCGCCAGAGGCGATGTGTTGACCAAGAAATTCATCGTCAAGGTCGGCTCATCAATTTGTAACAAGGGCATCGGATCAGGGAACTCGGTATCGCACACCGTCGAACCAATATTCAAATCATCGCTGCCAGTAATCAAAACAATGTCGCCTGCTTCGGCTAACTCGACCGGCTGACGCTCTAAACCTTTAAACGTAAATACCTGATTGATTTTGGCGCGAGTCCCTTGCGAACCAGGGCCGTCTAAAACGACCACCTCTTGCGCCGCCCTTAACTGACCGCGCGAAATCCGGCCAATACCAATTTTGCCGATATACGTTGAATAGTCCAACGACGAGATTTGCAATTGCAGTCCTTCGCCTGCCACCGCTTGATATTCCGGCACGTGGCGAATAATGGCGTGAAATAAGGGGCTTAAGTCGCCTGATCGAACCGCGGGATCGAGTCCCGCGTAACCATTTAGACCCGACGCGTAGACCACCGGAAAATCCAACTGCTCATCATTTGCGCCCAACTTATCAAACAAATCAAACGTCGCGTTTAACACATGTTCGTGGCGCGCGCCCGGACGATCGATTTTATTGATCACCACGATTGGTTTTAAACCTAAAGCCAAAGCTTTTTTAGTCACAAAACGTGTTTGTGGCATCGGCCCTTCAACCGCATCCACCAACAACAACACGCCATCAACCATCGATAGAACCCGTTCAACTTCACCGCCAAAATCAGCGTGACCTGGCGTATCAACAATATTAATGTGTATGCCTTCAAATTGTACTGAGCAATTTTTCGCCAAAATCGTAATGCCACGCTCTTTTTCTAAATCGTTCGAGTCCATGATGCGCTCGGACACCGCCTGATTGTCACGAAAAGTTCCGGATTGTTTGAGCAGTTGATCAACCAAGGTGGTTTTACCATGATCAACGTGGGCGATGATGGCGATATTACGGCGGGAGCTTGATGCCATGATGATGAGCGGAAAGATAAAAGGGCGCGATTCTACGCGCAAACCGCTTTAAACCAAAAGTTGAAAGAATCCTAAGCGTCGCGAAATACTTGTTTAATCAAGCACAAGCTCGTCGAGGCAACCGGTAATCAATCAATCGGCGTTTCTGAAACTTTAGTTAAAACAAACTCTAAAGAATCCTGGGACGGGTCTTTAAACCGCAGCTTGACCGGAAAATAATTTAACTCCGGCGCAAACCAAAAATCGAATTGTTTTGCCTCTGCCGCATTTTGTGGATCGGGTATTGGTAGGCGCTGTAAATGCCAGGCTAGGTAAGTGTTTCCTTGGGCTTGTATTTTTTCCAGACCCAGACCCTTAAACTGCAAATCATAAACATCAATTGGCCCTGACATAAAAAAATCATGTCGCGTTCCCAGCGCTCCGCCCCCCTCCATCACGCGCGCGCGCAATTGCCAAATAATGCTGAGATTATCTTGTTCGTTTGTGCGCAGCATAATTTCTTCAGCGCCGGGCTCGATACGAATTTTATGCGCAGGGCGATCAAAAAAAAGTTTTTTGGCATCGCGTCGAAATAATTTTTCCGTATATTTTTCGGGCGCCAATATTGACCCAACGCGCCCATCGCTCGCGCTATTTAATAAATTAATAAACAATGCTTTTACCGTCAAACTGGAATGATAGGATTTACCATCGCTTTGCCACGATAAAACACCGCGCCCCGCAATACGCCCCATATTGGTATTAGCGATAACGTCATAGCCAAAAAAACGACTTCCAACAAAATGGGATTGCGCAAAAGCCGCGTATCCCTGACATAAAAAGACCACCGCAAGGAGCGTTCGGAAAAATACTTTCATCCCGCCTCGCATCTTAATAAGTCACCACAAAAGTAGTTATTTTCTTTGCCAGCAATTCTTTTTTCTCTTGCTGTGCTTGCGGCTCCGAAGGAACTGGGCCCATTACAATTTTGTATAAACCGGAATGGGTTAACACATTGATCGGATAGCGCCAAGCGCCTTTTTGAGTTAAACGCAAACGCTCTTGTTCTGCCTTACCCGCATCGACAAATGCGCCAAACTGTAAAAAAATTTGCGGCCCAGCCCGCGGCGCGACTGTGCTTAATGGACTCGTCGCGGGAGCAAGCGTTGCAACAGATGCTGGCTTGGGCGCAATCATTGCGACCGGCGCCGGAGTTTGTGCCGGCGGCACTAACGATGGCACAGGCTGCGCCGGAATCGCCGGCGCAAGTTGTACAGGAATCACCGTGATAATCTGATTCGGTAGTGTTGCCGGAGCCGATACTGGCGCAGGTGTTGTAGGTGTTGCAGGTGCGGCGGATGCAACACTAGCGAGCGGAAAAATCCGTTCGACTTCAACGTCGCCCGTCCCTTTTTCAATTAAACCAATTCGTCGCGCCGCAAGATAAGACAAGTCAATCACTCGATTGGTCACAAATGGACCCCTGTCGTTAATTCGTACCACCACCGATTTTTGATTTTCTAAATTAGTCACCCTAACATAACTGGGTATTGGCAATATCGGATGTGCTGCCGTCATTTGATAGGTATCAAAAACTTCACCCGACGAAGTCGTTTGCCCTTGATATTTACAGCCATACCAACTGGCCTTTCCCGTTTGTCGAAATGCGCGCATCGAAACTTCAGGCACATAACGCTGCCCCAACGCAACATAGGGGCGGTTAGGGCCTGGTAGAAACGCCTCTACTCGCGGTTGCGCGTCTGGCCGAGTATCTAAATCTGTCGGCGGATTGGAGCAGGGCCCATCATCTTGATAATAACCACCGCCTGATTTAGAAGGCCTTACGGCTTCGTTAGACGGTTTTACTGCTTCATTAGACGGCTTTACTTCTTCGGCAGCCGCGCTTGATATTTTTGTCATTGCGAGCATTTCTTTGTTCGCCCCGGATAAGGGTTTATCCATCGCAACGCAACCAGACATCACATACGCAGACGCCAGCAATAGAAAAAAACTTTTGGTATTTCCAAATCTCATGATGACCCCTTAACTTTCAGGTTTTAAATTTCTTTGCAGCAAGACATCAATTGCTTTTTTTATGGACATTTGGTGAAACAAAACCGCCCCAACGGTTTCGGTAATCGGCATTTCTATATTCCCTCGGCGCGCCATTGCGCACACTTGCTCAACGCAACGGACGCCCTCTATCGACGAACCAATTTTTGTTTGAATTTCCTTCAGGCTTAAACCTTGTGCTAACAATAAACCCGCTTGTCGATTACGCGACAAATCGCCCGTTGCGGTTAAGACTAAATCTCCCATGCCGCTTAAACCAAAAAAAGTTTCCGCCCGCGCGCCTTGCGCGACACCAAAACGAATCATCTCACTTAAGCCCCGCGTCAGTAGCGCCGCTCTGGCATTAAGCCCAAGCGCGCAACCATCAGAAATCCCACACGCAATTGCCAAAATGTTTTTGATTGCGCCTCCAATTTCTGCACCCAACAAATCATCCGTAGCATAAACGCGCATCATCGGTAAATGCGCCAGAACCTGAATCTGTCGCGCTAAAACCATGTCTTTACTTGCGGCAAGCAGCGCCACCGGCAAACCTTGCGCAACTTCTTGCGCAAAAGACGGCCCCGTCAGCACGGCAATCGGTTTATCCAAAATTGCGCTGACAATTTTATGCGGTAGCGCGCCATCCTCGGCAGAAAATCCTTTGGCAATCAACACCAGATGTGGAATCAAATCGCGCGAAATTTGCTCACTCAATAATTGACTGACCGACGTCAAACCTGCCACAGAGGTCGCGATCCAAACACTATCTGGCGGCTTGGCAAAGGCCTGCGCAATATCGCAGGTAAAGCGTATCGAGGGCGCTAAAACAATACCCTTCAAGCGCGGATGTGTACGGGTTTGCGTTAAAAGCTCGATTTGCGCTTGATTGCGCCCCCACACCACCACCTCATGTTTCTGCGCCAACTGGCTCGCTAGCGCCAGCCCCCACGTTCCGCAACCTAAAAAAACAATTCTCATTTTTTAGCGTTGGTTTTGGATGGGTTTACGATTATTTTTCGGTTGCTGCCTTGGTTAAATCGGCCACCCGTTGTTGGTACATGCCTTCAAAATTCACATCATTCAAATGAACTGGCGGATAACCGCTACGAGAAATTAAATCGGCAATTTGTGCGCGCAAATAGGGGTAAATAATCGTTGGACAAGCGACGCCTAATAATGGCCCCATCTGCTCACTTGGAATATTGCGAATTTCAAAAATTCCTGCTTCTTTAATCTCAACTAAAAACGCGGTCTTTCCAGACACTTTTGCTTCTACGGTTGCCACGACCCAAACCTCGTAAACATCTTGCTCTAAAACCTTCATCCCCACATCAACTGACACCTGAATTTCTGGCGCAGTCACGTCCAAAAAAATTTCAGGCGCGTTGGGAAGTTCCATCGAACAATCCTTTACATAGACCCGTTGAATTTGAAATGAAGGCGCATTTGATGGCTCTGAAGCCGCCCCTGTTTTTTGATCTGTTGTCATAAAAAGTCCTCAATAAAAAATTAACGCTCAATCAATATTACGCGGGGCGTCCTACTTATGCCGCACCTTCAAGCAAAGGCACTAACTTACCCGCGCGATCCAATGCCGCCAGTTGATCGCTACCGCCTACCCATGTTGTTCCAATAAAAATTTGTGGCACTGTACGCTGCTGCGTGATACGCATCATTTCTTCTCGCATCGATGGATTTTCATCAACTAATATTTTTTCAATAATGTGCACGCCACGCGCGCGCAACAAGGTTTCGGCACGAACGCAATACGGGCACACTTTGGTTGAATACATTTTGACGGATTGCATCATTTATCCTTTTCGCAATACTGGTAAACCCTGCTTCTCCCACTCGCGTAAACCGCCTTTCATCGACGATACATTAAATCCTTTTTTAATCAATTGTCGTGACGCCACCGACGAACGCATGCCCGTTGCGCAGACAACGATAATTAATTTTTTACGCCAAGCGCTCATTTCTTTTTCGCGTGCGGCCAACTCATTGCTGGGAATATTTTTAGCGCCCTTGATATAGCTCATTGAAAACTCTGCCGCACTTCGGACGTCCAATATCACTGCGTGTTCACGATTCATTGCTAATACGGCTTCAGAAATCGTTTTTTCACGGGCGCCACTGATGAGTTGGGGCAAAGTTAATCCTAACAACGCCAAACTCGCACTTAACAACCAGGGCCAATTTTCACTCAAAAAAGGCATCAACATCGTATTCATTTAAAACTTTCTCCCATTTTTATTCGCGCCGATACGGTCCGCGCCCAACCCCTTATCAAAAGCCCTAGCACGAACAACACGTCACGCCCTAAGCATCAAGATAATAAGTGCATTATAAAGAATTCCCCTAAACAATTGATTACAAAGCAGGCATCCTAGACCGTACCGCAAGATTTTTTATGCGTGGTAAAACCGTTACATGCCAAGGCTTCACCTAGAATAACGCCCTATATATTGCCCTATTTATAGCGTTTTATTGTTCTGCGCTTTTATTTTTTGTTCTATTTTTGATTTTTTGTTATGCCTGCTCATACCCTTGTGCTCATGCGCCACGGCGAGTCTTCGTGGAATTTAGAAAATCGTTTCACGGGTTGGACCGATGTTGATTTAACTGAAAACGGCTGTGCTGAAGCGCGCGCGGCGGGCGTCGCTTTAAAAAAAGCGGGCTTTGCTTTTGATCGCGCCTATACCTCGGTTCTCAAGCGAGCCATCAGAACGCTCTGGTTAGCGCTTGAAGAAATGGATCAAATGTGGTTACCGATTGTGAATGACTGGCGTTTGAACGAGCGTCACTATGGCGCATTACAAGGTTTAAATAAAGCTCAAACGGCGCAACAATTTGGCGACGATCAGGTCTTGATCTGGCGTCGTAGTTACGATGTGCCACCACCAAGCTTAACCACGGAAGACCCTCGTACCACCATCAACATGGCGGCATATCCCCATTTGACGCAGGCCCCATTAACAGAATGTTTAAAAGATACGGTTGCACGCGTTTTACCGTATTGGACCAATACGATTGCGCCGGCGATTTTGCGCAATGAGCGCTTGTTAATTTCCGCCCACGGCAATTCTTTGCGCGCGCTGATTAAACATCTTGATGGTATTTCTGATTCCGATATTGTCCAACTCAATATTCCCAACGGCAAACCTTTGGTCTATGAGTTCGATGCGCAACTTAAGCCAATCCGCTCTTATTACCTCGACTAATATCGCTGTGTTGGACTATTTAAAAAATACTTCTGCGCCTCGTCTTTATCAAGGAGTCTTGTGCGCTGTCATTGCAATCACCGCCACGTTTTCTGTCCCTGCATTTACTCTTCAAGCGGCTCCTACGGCGCAAGAGCAGCAACACGCAGAAAATGATCGGCGCGAATTGCGACTACGAATTGAAAAACTACGACAAGAAATTTCGCGCAATCAACAACAACAAACAAAAACTAAACGCCTTGTCCGCGCAACACAACAAAACTTAACTCGACAACAAAATGAACTGCGTGGCTTAGAGTTTTCGCGCGACGAAATGGAAAAAAAAGCGCAAGAGCTTGATCAAAATATTTCTCGACTGTCTCTGTCTATTAGTACTCAAAAAAACTTACTGCACAAATTAGTCCGACCCCATCTAATTGCGGCGGAACAAGGGGCTGATAATAATTTTGTCACTTATTTTTTTAACGCCCCATCGCTGAATGAGTTTGCGCGTCGACAAACCTATCTTAGCTATTTTGAAAAGGCACAACTTAAAGCCATTGGGCAACTCGAAACTAATAAAAAATTATTAGCCGACCTTCGACTTGAGAACAACGCGCTGCAAGCTAAGCTTCAAAAAAATCACCGTCAAATTTTGATCAAAGTCGCCGGCCTTGAAAAGCAAAACCTCGCGCAACAAAATCAAATTACTCAACTGGATCAGGCTCTGGGTCTGCAACAAAAACAAATTCAAGAGTGGCAGTTAGCTGAACAAAAACTCGGTTTAGTCATCACACAAATCGCCAAAAAAATTGCTCAAGCCCGCGCTCAGGCACTGGCTAAAGAAAATGCCCGCAAGCGCAACTTAGCCAAAAAGAAAACGCCTGCAGACAACAAATCTCACAAAATGGCCTCTGCGGAAAAACCCAACATCGAAACTGA
>JAVKMA010000371.1:0-2270 GCA_031538685.1 Burkholderiaceae bacterium
CTACCAACTCCATTACCCAAGGCGAACAAGTGGCGATTTTGTGGAGTGCGCTCATGCAATTGGGTATCTACATTCACTTTGCGCACCGCACCTTCAAATGGAGTAACGAAGGCAAAGGCGTTGCTGCGGTGCACTGCGTAATTGTGGGCATGGGACTCGATGCGCCCGCAAGCCCCATCCTGTATGACTATGCCAAAGATATATCGGGTAAACCTGAGGTTATTCAAGCCAAACAAATAAATCCTTATTTGGTAGATGCGCCAATGGTTATCTTGCCCTCCCGCACGACAGCACCTGCTAATCTACCTCAGTTGATTAAAGGAAGTCAGCCGACAGATGGTGGCCATTTGATTCTTTCTGAAGACGAGCGAGCAGAGTTGTTAGCAATCGAACCTTTGGCAAAAAAATGGATACGTCCTTACATGGGCGGAGAGGAATTCATCAACGCTGGTAAGCGATTTTGCCTATGGCTAAAAGAAGTTTCTCCAGCTGAGTTACGTGCAATGCCAGCTGTTATGCAACGGGTTGAGCGGGTTGCTAAAAACCGTTTACTCAGTCCAACTCCAAGCGTCAAAGATTGTGCAAAAACGCCGACACTTTTTACGCAAGATAGACAGCCTGATAGTGCTTATCTCGCTATTCCTGAAGTCTCTTCTGAGCGACGGCGTTATATCCCTATTGGCTTTTTATCCAAAGACATCATTGCCAGTAGCAAACTTCAAATTATTCCCAAAGGCACGCTTTATCACTTTGGGGTTTTGTCTTCAACCATTCACAACGCATGGATGCGTGCCGTTTGTGGCCGGTTAGAAAGCCGTTACAGCTATTCGCCTTCGGTCTACAACAACTTCCCTTGGCCGCAGGGTTTATCCGATAAGTCTTTACAGGCAATTGAAACTGCAGCCCAAGCGGTACTTGATGCGCGGGCGGCTTACCCCGACAGTAGTTTGGCTGATTTGTACGACCCCAACACGATGCCGCCTGTTTTGACCAAAGCGCATCAAAAGTTAGACAAAGCCGTGGACGCGGCGTACAAGTACAAGGGCGCACACGATGACGCGCCACGCGTGGCATTTTTGTTTGAGCGCTATCTTGCGCTTACCAGCCTTTTGCCTGCTGCGCCTACCACGCGCCGCCGCGTGCTTTAGCTTTTGTCTGCGTCCTCACCGCGCGGGCATGACCGAATGATTATTTCTCGTACACTCGCGCCTTGATATATTTTGTCCACTTTTAACTTTACTCACATGACTATGGAAGCCGAACGCATCAACATTCTTGCCACGACCTTGACCGACATTCAAAAGCGCGGACAAGATTTACGGAGGTATCTTTGACTACGATCACAAAGTTACTGAGTTAGCGCGAGTCAATTTAGCGCTTGAAGACCCCTCGGTTTGGAACGATCCTAAAACGGCTCAAAGTTTAGGCCGCGAAAAAAAATTATTAGATTCTGTCGTCAGCGCGGTGTCGCTGATGCAACAACAAACTGTAGATGCGCGCGAACTATTTGATTTGGCACGCGCCGAAGATGATTTTGACACTTTATTAGCCGTTGAAGCCGACGTTGCGACGCTAGTGGCGCAAGTCGCCGCAATGGAGTTTCGTCGTATGTTCCATAACCCGATGGACCCGAACAATTGCTTTTTAGATATTCAAGCAGGCGCGGGCGGCACCGAAGCGCAAGATTGGGCGTCAATGTTGTTACGACAATATTTACGTTATTGCGAACGCAAAGGATTTAAAGCCGAGTTATTAGAGCAATCCGACGGTGAAGTCGCCGGCATCAAAACCGCCAGTATCAAAATTGAAGGCGATTACGCCTACGGTTTTTTACGCACCGAATCAGGAATTCATCGCTTGGTACGCAAATCACCTTTTGATTCAGCCAATGGGCGTCACACTTCGTTCGCCAGTATCTTTGTTTACCCCGAAGTCGATGATTCGATTGATATTGAAGTCAATCCGGCCGATGTGCGGATTGACACCTTTCGCGCCTCAGGAGCGGGCGGACAACACATTAACAAAACTGATTCCGCGGTGCGACTGACTCATGCGCCCAGCGGAATTGTGGTGCAATGTCAAAACGATCGTTCGCAACATCGTAATCGCGCCGAAGCATGGGCGATGCTCAAATCCAAGTTATACGAAATGGAATTACGCAAACGGATGAGCGAACAAGAAAAAGTCGAAGCCGGTAAAACTGATATTGGTTGGGGTCATCAAATTCGCTCTTACGTGTTGGATCAATCACGCATCAAAGACTTGCGTAC
>JAVKMA010000372.1:0-2962 GCA_031538685.1 Burkholderiaceae bacterium
AAGGAAATGCCAAAGCCCTGTTTACAGGAACGAATAAAAAGTCCTGAAAGGAATTTTTCGTTCCGCCCAAAAATCAGCCGCATCACGAAATACGTCGAGCAAGGTCTCGCGCGCTTCGCGGTCAAATTTTGCGACGGTAGGAATGTGTTCCAAAACCAACAAAAACCCGTTATGACTGCTGTGAGACAACACCTCGGTCATACAGTCCTGCAAAGACTCCATTGTTTTCCCATAAGGCAACGGAAACTCAAACGATTCGGCGATATGCGCCAAGGTTTGGGCTTTGGATTGAACATGCCCGCAACTGGCATAAAGAAAATGATGCTGTAAACTTTTTGCCTGCTCTTGCAAGTCTAGGGGTCTAAAGGCACGAATCGATTGCACGATGTTGCTCGGCACCAATCGAAAGGTATCTTGATAAGATTCTAAATTCATGAATTTCATTTTCACAAAAGGTTCTTGGGCAGAATCCCGAACACTCAAATTCACTGATGATTTTATACAGTGCTAAACCACGAAACCACGAAACCACTGTTAAAGGGCAAGTGTTTATGCAAAATACGCCATCACTTCACGACGCATGAGCGTAAAACAGGTTTGAAGTAAGGTTCATCGCAACTGCAGCAACTGCCACAATTAACAGCGGCACTTAATTCATACAACAACATCCGCGCGTTTTCAGAAAGAGTGGAATTTTAACGAGTTAGCGCAGTCTTTTCAACCTTTAGTTTTGCAAAAAACGCCAAAACGGCTTCCTTTTGCTTTTTTGCATCTGACTCGCCCAGAGTAATCAATCGATGAATGAAACGTGGTTGGAACAATAAATACGACGCAAAATTTCGCTCCGAGTCACCCTCTTTGCCCGAATGGGCTGACTTCGTTTTACCCCCTAAAGCCGAAAATAGAATCCGTAAACTTTTAGGCAAACTCTCTAAACAGTCGTTGGCTAAGACATTTAATGAAGTTGATGGCGTAAACATCAATGCAGTTACGGGCTGTAATTTCTGTTCATCACGAGGTATCCCCGCTGTAATTAAATCATTAATTTTCTGCATATTTGCAAGATCCATCACAATGGAATCGTTAAACATTCCAGAGAGCATGTGCGCACTCATTACCGCAAAACTGGGGTATTCATTCAATTTGGTGGCCTTAGTCACGACTTTTTCCGGTTCGTTGCAATTAATCACCACCAAATAACGTCCGCCTAAATGAATTGCGGCTGATAAAGGCGCACGCTGAGCCAAAGCACCATCTCCAAAATATTCAAAATCCTCCCCAGTCTTTAATCGAATCGCCGGAAAAATCAAAGGAATCGCTGTCGAGGCCATCAAATGATCGACCATCAGCGTGTCGGTAATCACGTCTTGATGAACATTTTTCCACGGACTCACATCTCCTTGCACAAATACAAAATGCCGACCAGAACTATAAGAATATGCCGATATTGCCAAGGCATGTAATTTTTGCGATTGGTGCAAAGATGGTAAACGTGAAAATGCAACATTGCTTGCTAACAAATGACGCAAAGGAGCGTTATTCAAAATAGAGCGAGGCGCACGAACCCACGCCAAAGCTTTACGCCATCCAAAATACGACAATAATATCCTCGCCAACCAGCGAACACTGGCTTTTACAACCTCCATCCAGTTGGTATAAAAAACTTTCGTAATATTTAACGAGCTCCATAGCGCTTCTAGATTTTGCAAACCCGCGTCAGGATCGTCGGCATAACACGCCAACTGAGTCGCATTTAAAGAACCCGCTGAAGTGCCGCAGTAAATTTTAAAAAATGTATCAACATCATCAGCGTAACCCGCTTCTTTCAAAATTTTGCTCATCCCTTTGAGCACACCGACTTGATAGGCCGCACGCGCACCTCCGCCCATCAACACTAAAGCACTATAGTTTGGTGATTGCATAATAAAATATAAAAATCTTCACTGCTCGACCTCATCCACTTAATTTGATCCGCTTAACTTATACAATCAAGTATTTGAGATTATCCTCAATATGTCAGAGTTACTTCACAGCATTATGGTATTTCTGAGTCAGCCCTCAGAAAGTTTGCCCAGCGTATTTATCGTATCGTTTTTATCCGCAACTTTGCTGCCCTTAGGTTCAGAGCCTTTGGTTTTTGCTGTGATCAAATCGAATCCGGGTCTTTTTTGGCCAACGATTCTGATCGCCACCATCGGTAACACCTTAGGCGGTGTCGTGACGTATTTTATGGGTTACGGCGCTAAACAAATGTTTTCACATAACAAGCCGCCTCGTTACTTAATATGGTTGCAGCGCTTTGGTCCAAAGACGATGTTTTTATCTTTTTTACCCATCATTGGCGACCCTTTGTGCGGTCTGGCCGGTTGGCTCAAAATGCCTTTTGGCCCCTGCTTGTTTTATATGTGTAGTGGCAAGTTCCTGCGTTACCTCATCATGACTTACCTGTTACTAAAAATCCCCAATGGCTTCTGGAATAACGGGTTACGCCTCTTAGGGGGATAATGCAAGAACGAAGCTAGCGTTGGCGTCTCATATTGATATTTCATTTTTACAAGAGCATGCTGTACGCTTGCGTCACGTACCATAAAATCATCATTAAACTGTTCGAAAGCTAGCATGTCTACCACAGAAACGCCCATTATTTTTTATAAACCAGGTCAAAAAATTACTCCCCGCGCAGCCAAGGGACGTTTTAACAATCTGCGTGTCCTATTTGTTATTTTGACTCAATGCTTGTTCTACCTATTACCCTGGGCGCAATGGAATGGCCGTCAAGCATTTTTGCTAGATTTAACTCATCGAAAGTTCTATTTATTTGATTGGGTATTTTGGCCGCAAGATATTTTAATTGTGGCGCTACTTTTAATGGTAGCCGCCTATTCGCTATTTTTATTCACGACCATTGCTGGACGCCTATTCTGTGGTTATGTTTGTCCACAAACCGTGTACACCGAATTAT
>JAVKMA010000373.1:0-7923 GCA_031538685.1 Burkholderiaceae bacterium
CGGCATTGGAATTAGGACAACTAGGGCAACATCGGTCCCCACGAAACATCACTCGGCGGTGACGCACTGGGGATCATCGGGCTAGGGCGGCCAAATAAAGACACGCGCAACAATTGGCGCTGACCTTTATTGCGTGTCGATAAAATCAAATTTTTACTATTGGGTGCAAATGCCACCGACTCATCTCCCGTGGTTTCAGACAAACGAAATTCTGTTTTGCTTTCTAAGTCGATGACAAACAATTGAAATTTTTTGTCGCGTAAAGTAATAAAGGCCAAATATTTGCCATCGGGTGAGGGACGTGGCGACACGTTGTAGTTGCCTTCAAAAGTTAAGCGCGTGATTTTTTTGCTCGCTAAATCTATTTGATAAATTTGTGGCGAGCCGCCACGATCCGAAGTCAAAAAAATCGACTTTCCATCGCGCGAAAATTTGGGTTCGGTATAAATATCTTTTCCCGAAGTCAACGCTTGCGCATCTCCACCACTTGCTTTCATGGTGTAAATATGAGTTGCGCCATCAGAGCTGGACACAAACGCCAGTGTTTCGCCATCGGGCGACCATGAAGGGGCAGAGTTGGTGCCGGGGAATTTTGCCAAAGTGCGACGGGTTTTGGTTTTTAAATTCTGCACAAAAATATAGGCACGGCCGCGTTCAAACGATACATAGGCCAGCTCATTGCCATCAGGCGACCACGCGGGCGACATGAGTGGCTCTTTGGAGTTGACCAAGACGATCGGATCGCTGCCATCGGCAAAGGCCGCATATAAATAAAAGCGTCCCTCAAAACGACTCACGTAGGCAATACGCGAACTGCTGACCCCTGCAATGCCAGACAACTTTTCTTGAATCGCATCAGCGGTTCTGTGTGCTAACAATGTTGCGCTATCGCCTTGGAAAGACAGTTCGGCGACGATTTTGTTTTGCGCGGGATCGTGAATTTTGACGTGGCTGCGCCAGTTGTTGGCGCCTAATGGTTCGACGTTACTTTCGATTACCGCGATGTAGGCGTAGCCGCGCCACGCGCTATATGGCAGCGCACTCGTTTGTGGGGTGTTGACGATTTCAAATAGCCCGCTTAAATGTAAATCATGGCTGAGCGTTGTGTTAAAGCGCGTGTTTTCGGGCGAGTTGGTCACAGCGATAAAACTGATCGGAATTCCGCGCCCCGCGACGCCTGCGACTTCAACGACGACTTGTGCCAGGACGGGCTGGTGCAGTGCTAAAGACAATAGCGCTGAACTGATCAAAAAGAGAGGAGCAAAAATTTTAGACATAAGTGACCAAGTAGTGCGACAAAGTAATGCTACAAAGTAATGCTACAAAGTAATGCGGCAAAATAATCTAGGGATGCATCCGATAATTGAGTATGACCTCGGGCGGGTAAGTCCCGTTTTTATCTGCGGGAAATGTGCTTAAGCGTTCGATGCCACGCAAAACCGCTTGATCAAAAAGTGGAATCCCCGACGATCTGAGCGCGCTGACAGCAATGACTTGACCGACGGCATTGAGTTTGATTCGAAGCGAAATTTGTGGATTGGTGGTATTGGGTAAAGTGTCATCAAAAAAAACTTTGGCGCGAAGTTCGCTCCCAATTTTTTTCTGGTACGTGTTTTCAGAATCGGCTGAGGATGAATTGCTTGAGACCTTCGAGTTGGCGATTTGTGATTGCTCTTTGAGTCGCTTGAGTTCCTCCTCCCGATGATTGATGGCGGGGGCAGGTGGACTGACGGCTACGACCGTTTTGGGCGGCGGCACTGGTAGCGTCGGCTTGACTGGAATTGTTTTTAAAACGATTTCTGCTGGTGTGTCTTCAGATGGCTGCGGTGTTTCTGGGGGCGCTTGGGTCGCTAGGGGCGGTACGACTAAGGGTGGTTCGACGATAGGCGGGGTGGCGACTTTTGGCATCATGGGCATTGGTTCGACGTCCCACAATTGCACTTCAACAGGCAATGTTTTTTGCGTGTGCCATGCCACCGAAAAAAATAAGAGAAAGAGCATCCCAGCGTGTATGAACATCGTAATGCCGCCGGCTAAAAACTCTTTTTTCATTGCGTGGTTAAGTTTATTTCGTGGCTAAATTCATTTCGTCGCTAAACCGATTTTGGCGATACCGTTTTTTTT
Organism: Burkholderiaceae bacterium; assembly: GCA_031538685.1. Classification (GTDB taxonomy): domain Bacteria; phylum Pseudomonadota; class Gammaproteobacteria; order Burkholderiales; family Burkholderiaceae; genus JAVKLU01. The sequence continues at coordinate 2,125 of JAVKMA010000373.1, forward strand.
CAAAGTGCTGATGAGCTGTACCACTTCTTCATAACGTAAATCCGGTTCGGCTGCGATCAATACCGCAATTTGTGGTGTGCTTTTGCGTTGCTTGTCTAATTGCGTCAAAACGTCGTTGGTACTTTGATACGCTCCCAGCTCATCACGTTTTTGTTCTTTTCGCAAGGCCAATTGATAACGCGTTTGAGCTTGAGTCTTTTTCACACTCAGTTCCAGGTATTGCGCCGGTGGTGTGTTGGCGTGCTCGGCGCGCGGTAAGTTGATCGATCCAATTGGACTTAAGGGCGAGACCACCATAAAAATCACCAGCAAAACCAACATCACATCAATATAGGGGACGACATTGATTTCAGCTTTTAGACGGCGTCGCGGGACGCGAGCGATGCGCGTTCTCATGAGTTTTGCGTCATTAAATGTTTATGCAAAATTTGACTGAACTCGCCGACAAACGATGAGATCATGCGTTCGATGCGCTCAATTTTTTGCACAAAGTGGTTATACGCAATTAGGGCCGGAATCGCGGCAAATAGACCACAAGCAGTGGCGATGAGGGCTTCGGCAATACCGGGCGCGACGCTGACCAGGGTCGTTGTTTGCGCACTGCCCAAATTGATAAAGGCGTTCATGATGCCTAACACCGTACCTAACAAACCGATGTAGGGCGAGACCGAACCGACGCTTGCTAAAAATGATAAATTCTTTTCAAACCCTTCGCGTTGTTTTTCCAGCGCGTTGTACATGGCTTGTTCAGACAAAGATACGATATCGCTGGCATCGCGAGTTGTGGTGTTAGGCGCCGTTTTTTTATTTTGTAAATAGGTAAACAAACCCGCCTCAAAAATTTGATACAAATTCGCTTCAGGTTTCTTGTATTGGGGGTTATCTTTAGTGCGGTTATAAAAAACTTGCAAATCTTTGGTGCTCCAAAAATCAGTTAAAAATAATTTAATCGCGCGCTCGGTGTCATGGAGATTTAAAAATTTAATCACCATTAAATACCAACTGATCATTGATAAGGCCAGCAAAATGCCCAGGATTATTTTGGCCAGTATCGAGCTGGAAAGAATTAAACCGACGATAGAGAAATCACTAACAAGAGTCATAAGGAGAAAAGCAAATCGTTAAAAAATAAACATCCAAGAGAGATGTTCCAATGCCGACAGAATACACAACAAATACTATGCGGCATTGTGTGGTATTGGATCGGTCGGCGATTGAAGCTGATCCAAAATGGTGCGAATTCGTTGCGCACGCCAAATCGTCACATCAACGCAGGCAATACCGACTTCTGCCGTATTGACGATAACGTTATCGCGCTCGATGCGTTGTGTGAAGATCAGTCGTGTTCCGGTGGTTTGACCGACAGACGTGACGACTTCAATCAATTCATCAAAGAGCACCGGACGAATAAACCGCGTCGAAATCTCCGCGACGACAAAGATTAAACGGTGTTGTGATTTTAAGGTGTTTTGTTCAAGGCCCTGGGCGCGTAACCATTCGGTTCGTGCGCGTTCGTAGAACTTCAAATAATTGGCGTGGTACACCACAGCGCCCGCGTCGGTATCTTCGTAATAAATTCGTACGGGCAAGCGAGAAACAAATTCAATATTCATAAATTCAATTGATCAAAAATACGTAGAGTCAAGAATGCATAGTGTGAGATTGTAGTGAGGCCATAATTCATTCTCGATTCACATTTCTGATTCAGTTGATGAGTGTGCAATTTCAAAGAAATGATCACGATGTGACAGAATGTTTGCTCGCAAAATCCTAAAATTTAAAAATGATGATTCATATTTCTGATCTGCGTTATACCTGGCCAGGTGCGGCGGCGACGTGTTTGACCATTGACCATTTAGACATCGCCGCTGGGCAACGTGTTTTTTTGCATGGCCCCAGTGGCTCTGGCAAAAGTACTTTGTTGGGCTTATTAGCGGGCGTTTTGCAAGCGCAATCGGGAGAGGTCTCGGTCGCGGGTGTCGCGTGGCACAATTTATCGCGCCTGCGTCGCGACGAACACCGTGGCAATCAGATAGGCTATATTTTTCAGCAATTCAATTTGTTACCCTATTTGTCGCTCTTGGAAAATGTGATTTTGCCGTGTCGAATTTCAGCAGTACGCAAACGCAATGCGGATCGCAATAGCGGCGGCGCCAAACAGGAAGCGCAGAATTTACTGCAGCAAATGGGGCTTAGCGACGACTTGTGGTATCGACCTGCACAAGGTTTATCGGTTGGTCAACAACAACGTGTTGCTGCAGCGCGTGCGCTGATCGGCAGTCCATCTCTCATCATTGCGGACGAGCCGACTTCGGCATTGGATACGGCGGTGCGCACGACTTTTATGTCTTTATTGTTGTCGTATCGCATGCCTGCAAGTGATCAGGAAAATGAAGTTCCTACCGTGATTTTTGTCAGCCACGATATGAGTTTGGCCAAAGACTTTGATCAGTGCTTGTCCTTGCCGCAATTAAATCAATCTGTTGAGGGAGTTCCCGTATGAACGCGTGGTTAGGATTGGCGTTAAAAAGCGCTTGGCATCGTCGCATGACTTTATCGTTGGTGGTGTTTTCAATCACCTTGTCATCTTTATTGCTGTTGAGTATTGAGCGCGTTCGGGTTGATGTGCGCAGTAGTTTTACGCAAGCGGTCAGCGGCACCGATTTAGTGGTGGGTGCGCGCACTGGCGCAATGCAATTGATGTTGTATTCGGTATTCCATATTGGCGGCGCATCAAACAATATGCGCATGGACAGCGTTCAGGCGATTCAAAAAAATCCTGCGGTTGCGTGGACGATTCCGATTTCTTTGGGCGATTCGCATCAGGGTTTTCCTTTGCTGGGAACGACGCCGGACTATTTCAAGTATTTTTTATTTGGCGATAAGCAAGCACTGAAAATAGAGCAGGGTCGTGCATTTACGAATTCGATTGATGGTCTGTATGAGAGCGTCGTCGGCGCCGAAGTTGCGCGTACATTGAATTATCGTGTTGGACAAAATTTGGTCGTGTCACATGGTTTGAGTGAATTGCATGATGAGCATGAAGGTGAACATCAAGGTGAACATGGAGCTGAGCATGACAAGGGCATAGGCGCTTTAGAACATAAGCATGATGACAAACCGTTTACTGTAGTGGGTGTTTTGGCCGCAACTGGAACGCCTGTTGATCGAACCGTTTTTGTCAATTTATCGGCGATTGAAGCCATTCATTTAGATTGGGTCGCGGGGGCACCGATCCCCGGGTTCAAGATAGAAGCCAATCTGGCACGCAAATTTAATCTTGCCCCCAAAGAAATTACCGCCCTATTAGTGGGATTGAAAAATCGTGCGGCGGTTTTCGCCGTACAGCGTTCGATTGCAGGCTATACGGGCGAGCCATTGATGGCAGTATTGCCAGGGGTCGCCTTGGATGAGTTGTGGCAAGTTTTAGGGATTGCTGAAAACGCCTTAAGGGCGTTATCGGGGATGGTGGCGTTAGTCAGTATTTTGGGTTTAATTGCGGTGATTTTGGCTGGCTTAAACGAACGTCGGCGCGAACTGTCGGTGTTGCGTGCGATTGGTGCAGGGCCCCGACACATCTTGTTTCTGTTAACTTTGGAAGGCGTGCTGATGACCCTAATCGGCGCGGCTTTAGGGGTATTGCTGTGCTTAGGTTTGATGACGGTTTTAGCGCCATGGTTGAACAGCGCGTTTGGGATTACGGTACACAATGGTGCACCGCGTCCTGATGAATGGCGCTTGATCGGGATGATTATCCTGGCCGGATTTTTCGCCAGCTTGGCACCGGCATTGCGGGCGTATTTTTTATCTTTGAACGATGGCTTATCACCACGTTAAGGAATTGATTTACAGACTGGTGACGACACTGACAAAAATCATCATCCCCAACCAATGGTTATGGCGAAACGCGCGTAAGCATTGCATGCGATCGCGTGACCAAATCCAGCGAACATGCGAAATGGCGATGATGATTGCGCCGCTCCAAAAGACGAAAAACCAGAGATTCAAATTTTCGATCCACGCGACGCCCAGCCAAATCAACAAATGTGCGGCGTAGCACAAGGCGACGATGACACGGTCATATTGACCAAAGCTAAGTGCGGACGAACGCAAGTCCAATTGGCGATCATCTTCTTTATCAACCATCGCATATTCGGTGTCATATGCCAGAGTCCACGCGACATTGGCGACTAATAAAATCCACGCGATGACGGGAATCGTGTTTGACCACGCAGCATAGGCCATCAAAATCCCCATGCTAAAGGCCAGTCCTAAATACGCTTGGGGAAACGGGAAAAATCGTTTGAATAAAGGATAAGTTGCCGCAATCACTGCTGCGACCACAGCCAATATTTGCGCGAGCGAATTCAAGGGAATGATTAACAAAACGGCGAGGATTAACAAACCCAATGTCACGGTCAGACTTTGACGCATCGACACGGCGCCGCTGGTTAATACGCGTTCGCGCGTGCGTGCGACATGGCGATCAAAATCTTTGTCCCACATATCATTGACGACACAACCGGCAGCGCGGGTCAGCGCAGTCCCCAGCGCAAAAATTAATAAAAAATTCCACCCTGGAAAGCCGCGTGCCACCAGCCACAGCGCGGTCAGTGTGGGCCATAACAACAACCAAATACCGATTGGTTTGTCAAAGCGGGTCAAACTTAAAAATTGTCGCCAAGTCATTACGAATTTTGGGTCTAAGTGATTTTTAACGAGAGTTAAAGCGCTTATAGATAGCGCACTTCGGGCAAATGACATTGGCGCACCGCACGATGGAGCACGTCGATCGCTTCAGGGCGTAAGTAAGCCTTGCGTGAAATCAATGACACGCGTCGCGTCGGCGCGGGTGCATCAAAAGGCACGTAACGCAAACGTGATTCAGGTGTTAATTTAGAGGTCGCAGGCAAGACCGAAATACCGTAACCCGATGACACCGTGTGACGTATGGTGTCGATGGTGACGCCTTCTAAATTGGTATTTTCTATTCCTGAAATGCCGCCCATAGCGCCCGGACAAGCTTGCAAGACATGGTCGCGAAAGCAATGGCCTTGTCCCAGTAATAACAAGGTCTGATCACTCAATTCACTGCTGCTGATGCTTTTGCGTTCTGCCCAATCGTGTTTTTCGGGGACAACGACAAAGAAAGGCTCATCGTATAAATTGATCACCGAAAATTGTGACGTCACCGGTGTCGCGATGATGGCGGCATCGAGCTCACCTTCGCGCACTAATTCTAATAAACGGTGGGTAAAATTTTCTTGCAACATCAAGCGTGTTTCTGGTGCCAGTGTCATGATCTCGCGCACCAGAGACGGCAATAAAAATGGCGCAATCGTATAAATAATGCCCAGTCGTAAATTTCCTGCCAGTGGATTTTGTGCGCTTTGCGCCAAATGCTTAATCGACATGACGCGCTTCAAAATCGCTTCGGCTTCTACAACGACCAACTGCCCCAGATCGGTCAAGATGATGTCGTTGCCACGACGCTCAAACAAGGCGACGCCCAATTCTTCTTCAAGTTTCTTGACCGCAATCTAGAGTGAAGGTTGAGAAATAAAACACGCCGCTGCTGCGCGACCAAAGTGACGTTCGCGGCTTAAGGCAACGATGTAGCGCAATTCATTTAATGTCATGACACAGTGTTTAAATAACGGGCACTTCTATCAATTCATTTTTGCGGCGAATTGCTTTGTTGCGCAGTACGCGAAATCCTCACGTACTGTATGTACGCTCCGGTTTCTGTGTGCTGTGCGCCTCGCACTTCATCCGCACATTCTGTATTGATAGAAGTGC
>JAVKMA010000374.1:0-3979 GCA_031538685.1 Burkholderiaceae bacterium
CGGCGGATCAGCCAAGCCAGGGCCAGCAAAGGCAGGGTCAGCAGCAGCAAAGCCAGCAATGCTGCCACGAAGTCAAACACACGTTTCATCCCCGTCAACCTTTGCCGCGCCTCGCCAGCGCTTTAAAAATATCCCCAAATCTGCCTGCGCCCACCGCCAAACACAACCGCTCTTGATAGAACTGCCGCACCCGACTGCCCATGGCATGCAGTTGGTCAAGGGGCATTTCGGCCAAACGCTGCGCAGCATCTGCCAAAGCCACTGGGTTTTCTGACTCGGCGGTCAAGCCGCTGTTGGATTGCGTCACCAAATCAGCCGCATCGCCATTTACCGCCATCAGCAAAGGCCTGCCCACCGCCATGTAGGCCTGTGTTTTGGATGGGATGGTGATCTCGAACAAAGGGTCTTTTCTCAGGTGTACCAACAACGCATCTGCCGCGCTCAGCACCGTACCCACTTCAGCCATGGATACAGCAGGCAAAAAAACTACGTTATCCAAAGCAAGCGCTTTTGTACGCTCCTTCAGTCGGCCAATCTCGACACCGCCTCCCAGCATCACAAAGCACACTCGCGAGTCACGCCCTTGCAAAATTTCGGCGGCTTGCAGCACCGCGTCCAGCGCTTGAGCTTTGCCCATGTTTCCGGCAAAGACAATCTTGAACCGATCGTCTCCCGGAAAGTTTGCAGTCAAAGTTCCCGTGGGCGTCGACAACGCAGACTCATCTGCCCAGTTGTAAATGACCTCGATTTTGCTTTCAGGCACACCGCGCTGCACCAGCAATCGCTTGAATCCCGGCGACAGCACCACCACTTGGTCTATGCGCCGATACACCCAATCGCACACACGCCCCACCAAACTCAGGGCTCGTGGGTTGTTGAGCATGCCCGTGGCACGCAAAGTGTCGGGCCACATGTCTTGAATGTCATACACCAGCGGAATCCCGCGCACCCAGCGGATCAAGCTGGCGGCAACCCCCACCGTCAGCGGCGGGTGATAGGCGTACATCACATCTGCCCGCTTGGCCATGAACAAACCATAAAACAAGGCCGACGCCGCAAAGCTGGCGTAGTTTAGCACCCGCTTGATGGCCGACTGGTTGTGGTTGGGGTAGAGCGGCAACCGCGTCACCTCCACGCCGTCAATCCGCTCACGTTGGATCAAGTTAATCTTGTAGCCTGGGTACACCTTGCCACCCGGATAGTTGGGGAAACCTGTCACAACCTCAACTTCAAACCCCTGGCTTACCAATTCGCGTGCGAAAACCAATCCTTTAAGAGTTGGCTCTGGATCAAACCATTGTGAAAATATTACAACTCTCACTTTGGCTTTTCCGACTTAAATACTCTCCATTTAATAAATTTATAAACCATACCCATTTGCTCCGAAAAATACTTAGGATTTGTTATGGAATTCACAAAAATAGCCTTTACGAGACTCACGCCCAAAATCAACGCATAACTAAAATTGTGAAATTTGGCTTTATAACCGCCAGGCAGTCTGCGTTTTATCTCCTCGTTAATAGCGCACTCTATTATTATATGCACTCTTGTTTCGTCGCCATCATTTGATACAGGATCGCCTGGCGCCATCTTGATTTTTTCATTGTTGACGATGAATTCAACGCCAGGATTAGTAATAACGGGAACATGGAATCTAATTCTGTTATTCAAACTGGCGCCTGTTAAATCCCTATGAGGATGAAGTACAGCACCCGGATCCAAATAGTAAAAAACTAGCAACTCAGGATCTAGTGTCGATAATTCATTCAATATGGCTTTACAAAAATTCAAATCCTTACCTAGATCGACTTGAAACCATTTCAAACTGGAATATGTTCCACCTTCAGCATGAACACTTCGCTTGCTACCCTCAAGATCTTTTGCTAACGTTGAAATCTGAGTGATTTCAGCATTAGAAAATATATTCTTTTTGTATACAAATGCACCTGGATTCATTTTTTCCCTTTCAGTACTTCTTCCAAACCACCCGATTCACATAATCGGTATAACTGTGAACAATGCGCACCACCTTGGCGCTCACATTGAGCATGCTGTAGTCAGCCACCAAGCGCAAGTCGCGCTCTTCGCCACGTGCCTGCTGCGCCACAATGGCCAGACCCTGGCGAACGCGCTCCACCTCTAAGCCAACCATCATAACGGCGGCCTCTTCCATGCCCTCCGGGCGCTCGTGCGCCTCGCGCAGGTTCAGCGCCGGAAAGTTCAAGATCGACGACTCCTCGTTGATCGTCCCGCTGTCCGACAACACCGCCTTGGCGTTCATCTGAAGGTTCACGTAATCGTGAAACCCCAGCGGCTTCATCAGTCGCACCAGCGGGTGAAACTGTGCGCCCGCCGCGTCCACCCTCTTTTGGGTGCGCGGGTGCGTTGACACCACCACAGGCAAACCATGCTCTTCGGCCACGCTGTTCAGCACCGCCACCAGCTTGGAGAAAGACTTTTCAGACTCGATGTTTTCCTCGCGGTGCGCGCTCACCACAAAGTACTGCTGCGCCGTCAGGCCCAAGCGCACCACCGCATCAGACGCTTTGATCTGCGGCAGGTAATGGTGCAAGACCTCAAACATCGGGCTGCCCGTCTTGATCACCTGGTCGGGCGGCAAACCCTCACGCAGCAAATAGTCGCGGGCAATCGTGCTGTAGGTCAGGTTGATGTCTGAGGTGTGGTCCACGATGCGGCGGTTGGTCTCTTCGGGCACGCGCTGGTCAAAGCAGCGGTTGCCCGCCTCCATGTGGAAAATTGGCACCTTGCGCCGCTTGGCTGGGATCACCGATAGGCAACTGTTAGTGTCGCCTAGTACCAGCATGGCTTCGGGTTGGACTTGGGCTAACACACCATCAACCGCAGTTATCAGGTTACCAATCGTATGTGCGGCACTTGTCGATCCATCGGCACTACTTAAAAAGAAATCAGGCTTACGAACGCCTAAGTCGTCAAAGAAAACTTGGTTTAGCTCATAGTCATAGTTTTGCCCTGTGTGTACCAGCACATGCTCACAATGCTCATCGAGGGCAGCCAACACACGTGACAAACGAATAATTTCGGGTCTCGTCCCCACGACCGATATGATTTTGAGTTTTTTCATTGGCTTTAAACTTTGCTAGCAATCGTGTCTGGTTTGACACGGTCAAAAATTTCGTTGGCCCAAAGCATTACCACCATTTCCTCGGCGCCGATGTTCGTGATGTCGTGAGTCCACCCAGGCACGGTCTCCACGATTTTCGGCTGGCCGCCGTGGGTTTCCAGATGATGCACTTCGTTGGTAAGCATGTGTCTAAAGCCAAAACGAGCTCGACCTTTGATGACCAAGAACTTTTCGGTTTTGGTGTGGTGGTAATGCCCGCCGCGGGTGATGCCGGGATGCGCTGTAAAAAAACTGAACTGACCCGCATCTGGCGTTTTGAGCATCTCCACGAACACGCCTCTGGCGTCTTCGTGGGCTGGTACGCCATAGGCAAACTTCTCCACTGGCAAATAGCTCACGTAGGTGGCATACAAGGCGCGGGTCAAGCCCGCGCCCACACGCTCAGACACCAAGGTGCTGCGGCAATTCTTAAATGCATTGATTTGGTCTGACAGCTCACCCAAGGTAATGGTGTATTCCGGTGCGACACTGGGGCGAACCAAGCCCGACCATTCGACGACCAATTGGTTCAAAAAGGCGTTCACCACATCATCCACATACACCAAGCGCACGAGAGCAGTTGCATCGTTGATCTGAACGGGCAAATCGTGCGCTTTGTTGTGGCAAAACGTGGCAACCACAGAGTTGTAGTTGGGCTTGCACCATTTGCCAAATACACCTGGCAAACGGTAGATGGCCACTGGGTTGTTGTTTTCGCTGGCCAGTGCCTGCATGGTTTGCTCTGCGGCGAGCTTGCTACGGCCATAAGGGTTGTCCAACTCGGCTTGGGCCGATGAGGCCAACAACACAGGGATGGTTTTAGCCAAGGCGCGCAAA
>JAVKMA010000375.1:0-5871 GCA_031538685.1 Burkholderiaceae bacterium
GATTTAGAAGATTTATTACGACGCTTTGGATTTCCGGTTCCGCCGCGCCAACAGCAAGCACCGTCGCCCGAACCACAAGAAGACGGCGCTAGCTCAGTTCCGCGAGGAGTCGGTTCAGGATTTGTATTTTCAGCGGATGGTTATTTAATTACCAATGCACATGTGATTGAGGGCGCAGATCAAATTTTGGTGACCTTTTCAGATAAGCGAGAATTGAAAGCCAAAGTCATTGGTACTGATGAGCGTAGTGATGTTGCCTTACTAAAAGTTGATGCGAAAAATTTACCGGTGATTCCTTTTGGGGATTCAAGCAAAATTCGCGTGGGTGAGTGGGTGATTGCAATTGGTTCTCCGTTTGGTTTAGAGAACACGGTGACCGCAGGAATTATTTCAACCAAAGCGCGCGATACCGGAGATAACGTACCCTTGATTCAAACCGATGTGGCGGTCAATCCGGGTAATTCTGGCGGGCCATTGATCAATTTACGCGGCGAAGTGATTGGCGTCAACTCGCAAATTTATAGTCGCACAGGCGCGTATGTGGGGATTTCTTTTGCGATTCCAATTAACGAAGTGCACCGGATTGTTGAGCAATTAAAAGCGAACGGTAAAGTGATTCGAGGTTATATCGGGGTGAGCTTGGGAGTGGTGACCAAAGACGTGGCGGACTCTTTAGGACTGGGCAGCGCTTCGGGTGCGGTAGTGCTGAAGGTGGAGCCTAAAACACCTGCCGAGAAAGCAGGTATTAAAGTTGGCGATATTATTTTGAACATTAACGGCACTAAAGTGGACAACCCTGGGGATGTGCGACGTTTGGTGGGTGAAGTTTTACCAGATAAGACTTTGAACGCTAAAGTATGGCGTAAAGGTAAAACAGTTGATGTCTTAATTACGGTGGCAGAATTTCCAAATAAATCAGATAAAGCGGATAAAAACGATACGCCTGCCACGCCTAAAGCTATTGGTAATTGGTTAGGGGTGGAAGTTGATGATTTGTCAGTGGCACAAAAACGTGATTGGAAAATTGATCGCGGTGTTGTTGTCAAGCGAGTGGCGGCGCCAGCGAATCTACAAATTAAAGTGGGCGACGTGATTTTGTCTTTGGGACAAGATGAAGTGCTTGATGCGAAACACTTTGCAGAATTGGTGACCAAGCTAGATCCAAAACGGTTACTACCATTATTGGTTTTGCGTGATGGCAACGCGCAGTATTTGGTCGTGCGTCCAAAGGAAAAAAATGCCAATAAAGGCGCTGAGTAAAGCGGATTCGGAACCAAAGAGTGAAGAGATTTCAGATGATTGGGCCTTATGTCACCTGAACAAGAGTTTATTTTTACATGATGACCTTTTATGTCTATTGTTGTTCATAACATTGTTGTTCATAAATATGGCGGTACTTCGATGGGAAGCGCAGAGCGGATCAAAAATGTCGCTTTGCGTATCGCAAAATGGCATGAAGCGGGTTATCAAATGGTGGTAGTTCCGTCGGCAATGTCAGGCGAAACCAACCGGTTGATTGCTTTGGCCAAAGAGGTGAGCAGTGGTGCGCCGGATCCGCGTGAGTTGGATGCGATTTGTGCAACTGGCGAGCAAGTGTCGATTGCTTTGTTGGCGATGGCGCTGAAGTCTTTAGGAAAAAATGCGATTTCGTTTTGCGGTTGGCAAGTGCCAATTCGCACCGATTCTGCTCATAACAAGGCGCGGATTTCTTTGATTGAAGACGCCAATATTCGGGCGTGCTTAGAACAAGGTCAAATTGTGATTGTTGCGGGATTTCAAGGTGTTGATGAACACAACTCGATTACGACTTTGGGGCGCGGCGGTTCGGATACCTCGGCAGTTGCGGTTGCTGCGGCCTTAAAAGCAAAAGAGTGCTTGATTTATACTGACGTTGATGGGGTCTATACGACTGATCCACGAGTGGTTGATGATGCGCGTAAGTTGTCGACAGTAACCTTTGAGGAAATGCTCGAAATGGCATCTTTGGGTTCTAAAGTTTTGCAAATTCGTTCGGTTGAATTTGCGGGCAATTATCAAGTGCCAACACGCGTGTTGTCGTCATTTACGCCGCCTGATATTGCGCTTGAAATCGAAGCACAATCAGGAACTTTAATCTCTCTGGAGGATGATAAAAAAATGGAACAAGCTATGATTTCGGGCATCGCGTTTAATCGTGATGAAGCCAAAATTACTGTGTTAGGTGTTAAAGATCGTCCGGGTATCGCGTACAAAATTTTGGGGCCAGTTGCGGCTGCTAATATTGAAGTCGATATGATTATTCAAAATCAGTCTAAAGATGGTGAAACAGACTTTACGTTTACCGTATCACGGGCTGATTATGAAAAAGCAACGAAGGTATTAAAAGATTTAAGCGGTCAAGGACTTGAATATACGTCTTTGGCCGGAGATGCTAAAGTATCGAAAATTTCTGTTGTCGGTGTTGGAATGCGTAGCCATGTGGGCATTGCGGCCAAAATGTTTGAAATTTTGGCGGCGGACAACATTAACATTCAGATGATTTCAACCTCGGAAATAAAAATTTCCGTACTCATCGACGAGCGCTACATGGAACTTGCGGTACGTTCGTTACACAAAGGTTTTGAACTTGATAAGGAGCCATCATGATAGGTCGTTATATTTCTCGTTTTACATTACTGCTTAGTGTTGCCATGTTAAGCAGTGTTTCGGTGGCGCAGGCCGCCGCATTTGACGGTGTAAACTCTTTAACGCAAGCGCAACTTGATTCATTGGGTAAAGATTTAGGCGCGACTTTTTCGCATAAATCCAATGGCCCTGCGTATGCTTTGGGTTTGACAGGTTTTGAAATTGGTGCCAGTGCTGGCGTGGCGACTTTAGCCAATTCTGCGATTTATGACAAGGCTAATCCAAGCAGTAAATCGATCAGTGATGTGGTGAGCGTGAGCAGTCTTTATGCAGTAAAAGGTTTACCGTTCGGTTTTGATGTCGGCGCGAGTTTGCGTAATTTGGGCGGTTATGGTGTTTATGGTGTTGACGCGCGGTATTCGATTTTAGATGGCGGCATATTGACCCCAAGTGTGGTTGCGCGTATTGCACACACGGAGGCGACTGATAGTAGTAAATTGAGCTTTTCAGCGAATTCAGCGGATATTTCGGTGTCCAAAGGTTTCTTGTTTGTAGTCCCTTATGCCGGTGTTGGTACGGTGGCCAGTGATGTCAGCACCAGTTTATTAAAATCAAATAATACTCAGTCACGTGTTTTTGCTGGAATTAATGCGAACTTTCTATTGATGTCCTTGGGTTATGAGTATGACAAAACAGGCGATGTCGCTTCTCATGGATTAAAACTGTCGCTTAAGTGGTAAAGCTTGCCTCAGTATTCAAACCACGTAATATTATTTTTGGTGCGGTATCTAGGTTTAAGTATTGTCTATGTTTAAGTAATATCCCAGCCTCGTCTAAAGTTATTTTTAGTGAGTTTCTTGTGTTTAAGTTGTACCTATTTAGGAGTTTTTGTATGAGTGTTAAGTCCTTAGTTGTTGTTTTCTTTTCGTTGTTATTTGCAGTAGGCTGTTCATCGTCACCTAAAGTCGCTGATACAAAAACAGATTCGACTGGTGCGAATAATGCAAGTATTGCCGCAACGCCAGCCGTGACGAATCCAGATACGACTAAAGGATCTGTTGCACCAGCTGCGACTAAAGCAAGGACTGCTCAAGATGTTGCAACAGCCGCGACTAATAACACAGGTAACGCGACCTCCAGTGTTGCTAATACAAACCAAGCTTTGGCAAATCAAGCCGCAACTGTTTCAGGCAAAATGATTCGCTTTGCTTTTGACAGTTCTTCAATTGATCAACAGAGCTTTGCGATTTTGACCCTACATGCTGAATTCATTAAAGCCAGCGCACCTAAGAAAGTGGTTGTTGAAGGCAACGCCGATGAGCGCGGTAGTCGTGAATACAATTTGGCCTTGGGTGAACGTCGCGCAATTGCTGTTAAAAAAGCATTAGAAGGCCTGGGCGTAAACGGTAAAATTTTGGAAACGGTATCTTTCGGAGCAGAAAAGCCAGCTAAAAATGGTCAAGATGAAGATGCGTGGCAACAAAATCGTCGTGTCGAATTGAACTATGGAAAATAAGCAATAGCTAATTGTTGATGTTCTTTAAAAGCCGTGTCTTTGACATGGCTTTTTTATTGAAGCCATTGCATCAATGTGATTTTTATATCAAGGGGTGATGGATGAGTTTTTCTTACCTAGTGCGTTGGACAGTGCTGATATTTTTGTGTTTTTTCGGCATGAGCGTACGGGCTTTTTTTAATGATGATGAAGCCCGCTTAAGCATTAAAAATTTAAAAATTGACTTGCAAAACTATCAAGCCACGCAAGCTGAGCGAATTCAAACCCTGACTGACAAAATAGAACAACTTAAAACCGTTCAGCAAACACAGTACATTGATGTTGCGACCAAAAATGATGCTAGTATTGAGATACAGCGTAAGTTAGTCGGTGATCTTGAGCGTTTAGAAAAGAAAGTCGATGATCAAAATAACGCGACAAAAAAAATTGTCAGCGAACTTCAAACGGAGCTCAAATCTTTGCAACAAAAAAATCAAGACCCCGCACAAAACTTTGAAGTAGAAGGGGGAACTGTTAAGTCAACGGCAGAAGAAATTAAGTTATATCGTTTTAGTATCGAACAGTTCAACGCGAGTGAATTTGGTTTGGCGGCCAATGCTTTAAAAACGTTTACTGCGCTGTATCCTGAATCTATGTTGCTACCCAACGCCTATTATTGGTTAGGCAGCAGTTATTATGCTTTGGGAGACTGTAAAAATAGTATTCGGATGCAGTCGATAGTGTTTGAACGATTCCCTACCGCAGGTAAATCAGCGGATGCTTTGCTCAACCGCGCTACCTGTCATCAAGAGTTAAATGAATGAGTGAACGCGAAACAAATTTTGAATCTGTTGATTGAAAAATACCCCAATGCCAATGCTGCGGTGACTGCCAAGCAGCGTTTAAAGAGTCTTTAAAATCATTTAACTTAATTACGCTATGCCTACAGAAAAAATACGAAATAGTCGCAAACAAGAACTTCGTGATGCCGCCTTGGAGTATCACGAGTTTCCAACGCCAGGAAAGTTAGCGATTACGGCAACCAAGCAGTTATCCAATCAAAGAGATTTGGCCTTGGCGTATTCGCCTGGTGTGGCGGCAGCGTGTGAGGAAATTGTGCTTGATCCATCCAATGCTTATCGTTATACCGCGCGTGGTAACTTAGTTGGAGTGATCACCAATGGTACCGCGGTATTGGGTTTGGGTGCGATTGGACCTTTGGCAGCGAAACCTGTGATGGAAGGCAAAGCAGTTTTATTTAAAAAATTTGCGGGTATTGATGTTTTTGATCTGGAGCTAAATGAATTGGATCCCGACAAGTTGTGCGACATTATTGCGTCTTTAGAACCGACTTTTGGCGCAATCAATCTTGAAGACATTAAAGCGCCAGAGTGTTTTTATATTGAGCGTAAATTACGCAGCATGATGAAAATCCCGGTCTTTCATGACGATCAACACGGTACGGCAATTATTGTTTCTGCCGCGATCTTGAATGGTTTGAAAGTTGTCAAGAAAGACATCAAAACTAGTAAGTTAGTCGTGAGTGGCGCCGGTGCTGCAGCGCTAGCTTGTTTAGATTTGTTGGTTGATTTGGGATTTCCGATCAAAAATATTTACGTCACCGATATTGTGGGTGTGGTGTACGAAGGTCGCACAGAATTGATGGATGACGAAAAAATTCGTTATGCGCAAAAAACTGATGCGCGTCATTTATCAGACCTGATTGAAGGCGCAGATATTTTTTTAGGTTTGTCTGCTGCGGGTGTTTTAAA
>JAVKMA010000376.1:0-1841 GCA_031538685.1 Burkholderiaceae bacterium
CTTCTGGCAAAGTCCGATTGTCATACCGTGCTAATTCCGCTGGGCCTAATACCACTACATCGCTGACACTGTTATCCGCGCGCGTGTCTATCCGACTGGCCGTAACCACCATGCTGGGTAAATACGTTGATTCGTACGTCGGTTCGTCATTTTTTGCCGCATATGCCGCCGATACAATTGATAAAGAAACAGTCATCCCAAAAAACAAACTGAACGACCGATAAAGTGAACGGCCAAGACTTGTCCATTGCGATGCACGCAAGATAGTTGCTAGAGTTTTCATAAGAAAGATAAAAAGAGTTCTCGACAACGACTTCCCCGTCATTGCTTGAGCAGTTATTTGACACGACATATCAAGATACATCGCGCAAACGCTTTATTGGCCGGTATCCAGGCTGGCGGAACATGACTCACGACCTTCCCAGCAAAAATGCCAGTGGTGATGAAATAAGTCATTGATCGTGGAATATCGTCAGAACACTTCTATCAATTCATTTTTGCGGCGAATTGCTTTGTTGCACAGTACGCGAAATCCTCACGTACTGTATGTACGTATGTACGCTCCGGTTTCTGTGTGCTGTGCGCCTCGCACTTCATCCGCACATTCTGTATTTATAGAAGTGCCCGTCACTGTCACGATCGTCCGCTTACTGTTGCGGGGGCAGCGCAGGTTAGGCATAAAAACAAACCCTCCTGCTTCCCGTTGAACGATGCAGTCTGAACGACTGCAAGCGCACCAACGCGGTGAATTATAAAGTGTTGTAACAATCTTAAAAAAGCCGCCGCAATTATTCACTGCGACGGCATCAGGATGCACACCGTTCAAATTGATCGCTTGATATTTTGAGCTGTATCTAAGCGCGTCCTGAATGCGATCCCAAATCGCGTTTAATCAAACCGCTGTCATCGCTTTGATTGCGCATCCAATCGGCAGTTGCAAAAAATTGCTGCGTCAAACGTTGTTGCAATTGCGGCGGATAGTCCATGCTGTCCAAAGCCTTGGCCATGCACTTTAACCACATATCGCGCTCAGTAATCCCAATCGAAAAAGGCAAGTGGCGCGCGCGTAAACGCGGGTGTCCATAACGTTCAACAAATAAATTAGGGCCACCCGAAAATCCCGACAGAAACCAAAATAATTTATCGCGCACGAGGCTCAAATCCATCCCGTGCATTTGACGCAAGGGCGCGAACTCGGGTGTTAATTCCATTTCGTCGTAAAAACGATCCACCAAGGCGCGAATTCGTGTTTCCCCGCCCATTTGTTCGTACAAACTGGGTTCATTGGGTTCAATGGGTTCACTCATCAACATCGTATTGTTCTCTTCAAATAAAGTTCAGGGCCACACCACTGCTTATTACACCACTGCTTATGACACCTTTACGCATTACACCTTTACATTAGGGCCTTGCCACAGATGCCACAACTCATGAATCAGCACTGTCACCAAAACCAAAGCACCCCCGATCAAGGTATAGCGCGAGGGCGCTTCGGCAAAAATTAACCACACCCACAAGGGTGCGGTAATGGGCTCTAACAAACCTAACAAAGTGGTTTGCACCATCGTCAACAGGCGCGCACCCATAAATACCAGCATAAATCCTGCACCCAACTGAAGCACGCCCATAAACGACAGCCAGGCCACCGACTCGACTGAAGTATGCAGCGGCCAAGCAAAAAACAAGGCGATTAACGCGGAAAAAATTCCGGCTAAAACAATTGTCGGCAATAAATTTAAATTTTGGGGAGTGCTGCGAATGATTAACAAATTGGTCGCGTACAACAAATTCAATACCAGCGCGAGAACACAGCCCAACCAAGTTTGACCACTAAACCCATC
>JAVKMA010000377.1:0-4923 GCA_031538685.1 Burkholderiaceae bacterium
ATGGGTTTAATAAATCGCATGCCGCCGCCTATGCTTTGCTGGCGTATCAGACCGCGTGGTTAAAACATTATTACCCAGCCATTTTTATGGCCGCCAATTTAACCTTGGCGATGGACGATACCGACAGTATTAAGGTTTTGATCCAAGATGCGCGCACCGTCTGTGGCGTCACCTTGTTGCCGCCAGATATCAACATTTCAGACTATCGTTTTTTACCGCAAAAAGAAAGTGATGGCCGCATTAAAAGCATTCGTTACGGCTTGGGCGCAATTAAAGGTTTGGGCCGCAGCGCGATAGAGGCTTTAGTCGATGCGCGCAATGGTGTTGGCGTAGGTGGTGGCGTAGATGGCTTGATGGCGGCGGGGCCATTTACCGACTTGTTTGATTTTTGTGCGAGGGTTGATAAACAGCGGGTGAAAAAACGCGCGATCGAAGCGCTCATCCGCGCCGGTGCATTTGATTCGCTTTATCCCAATGGCGCCGCCGCGCGATCGACGCTATTGAACAGTGTTGGCAATGCGTATGAATGGGCAGAAGCCCAGGCCGCCAACGCGCTGCAAGTAGGACTGTTTGATGATGCCGGCGGTGCAAGCATTGATCCAATTGAGTTGACTCCAATGGAGCCTTGGGCCCTCGCGCAACAATTAGGTGAAGAAAAGTTAACACTAGGATTTTTCTTGTCGGGATATTTGTTCCAACAATATGAAACCGAATGGCGACACATTAGCAGCACGCGTTTAGCGGATTTAAGCGCGCAAAAAAATATTCAAAATATCGCTGGCGTGGTCAAGGAGGTTCGTCGGATTCAAACGCAACGAGGATTGATGAATATCGCCGTCATTGATGATGGCAGCAAGGAAGTCGAATTTCGTATCGATGAACGATTTTTACCCGAGATCAAGGTCGATCAATTTATTGCCCTAGAAGGCAAGGTCGTCGAAGATCGTTATAAGGGCGGCTTGTCGATTCAAGTCAATGAAATCTATCGCTTAGATCAGATTCGAGTTCAACATGCGCAATATATTCAATTAGCCTTACGCAAACATATTTCGAGCACGCAATTAAAAGAAACCTTGCGTCCGTTTCTTGACCCGCAAGGCTTGGCCTTGAATCTTGATTTGACGCTCAACTCAGACGCCGGCGATATTCAATACCGCGCGAATTTATCCAGTGTGTGGCGTGTCCGTCCAACAGAAGAATGTTTAGTCGCGCTGGATACGGCGTGTGGTCACGCAAAAATAGTGTACTGAAAAAAGTTATGAGCGTCATCAACAAAATGGCCGTGGTGTTGGCGTATGCCCTAGCCGCCGTCTCAAGCCCGGTTTGGGCCAAAGACAATGTGGAGCGTGCGGGTGATTTGCTTCAGGTGATCGTGCCTGCCGTAGCCTACGGCCTGACGTTTCACAAAGTTGATGAAGAAGGCCGCCCGCAGTTTTACAAGTCGTTTGCCACCACAATTGGTGCAACGCATTTGCTCAAAAATACAATCAAAGCGGAGCGCCCAAACGGTAGCGATCAGTCTTTCCCTTCGGGGCACACTTCGGCAGCTTTTCAAGGGGCTGCGTTTATTCATGCTCGCTATGGCTTTGAACAGGCATGGCCTGCCTACGCCGCAGCTGCGTTTGTGGGTTACAGCCGAGTCGACTCAGACAGCCACCACACGCGCGACGTGATTGCGGGCGCAGCCTTGGGTATTGCCGCTAGTTTTTACTTCACACCAGAACGGTTCAATGGCAAGCAAGCACTGATCATGCCCTATACCAATGGCCAGCAAGTGGGTGTGGTTTGGACTCGTCAGCTGGACTAATTTTGGGCTGAGTTGTTAGAGAAATTCTTGGGGTACTGAAATGCGTTTGAAAAATACAGTGTTGACCATTGTTGATTTGCTTGGAGCTCATGCTGCTGTAGCTCAAAATCAAGCGTTCTCATTTTATGGTGGCATTCAAGAGTCGCCTCACTCTACGGTAAATCACGGCGTCAATAGTTTTGGTGCAGGTAGTCGTGCACCCATCGCCATCACCATTTTGGTCAAAAATCCCGCAACTGCACAGGAGCAGCCATGAGTGACATCATTTTTTACCAATCGCCTGCGGGCGTGGTGCGGGTGGAAGTTCGTTTTGAAAACGATACCTTTTGGTTGACGCAAAAAGCCATGGCGGAGCTGTTTGGAGTCAATAAAGCAGCGATCAGTAAACACTTGACCAACATCTTTGAGACTCAAGAGCTAGACCCAAAGTCAACTGTTTCCATTTTGGAAACAGTTCAAGAGGAAGGCGCTAGAAGCGTCACACGACACCTTGAGTTCTACAACCTAGACGCGGTCATTGCCGTGGGCTATCGCGTTAACAGCAAACAAGCTACCCAGTTTCGTATTTGGGCGACGCAAACACTCAAAGAGTTCATCACCAAGGGCTTTGTGCTGGACGACGAGCGGCTCAAGCAAGGAAAGCAATTTGGCCGCGATCACTTTGACGAATTGCTGGCGCGTATTCGGGACATTCGCGCCTCAGAAAAACGTTTTTATCAAAAAATCAAAGACTTGTTTATCCTGAGCGCCGACTACCAAAGCCTGCAAAAAGACACCGAACTATTCTTCGCGCAAGTACAAAACAAGCTGCTATTTGCCACAACGGGGCACACAGCCGCCGAGATTGTTGCCGCCCGCGCCAATGCCGCATTGCCCAATATGGGGCTCACGGTATGGAGGGGTAGCAAAGTACGCAAAGAAGACGTCTACATTGCCAAAAACTATTTGACACAAGACGAAGTTGACAAACTCAACCGCATGGTGACGCTGTTTTTAGATGCCGCCGAAATGCGTGTAGAAGACGAAACAAACCTGTCACTCACCTTTTGGCAAACCGAGACAGACCGCATCATCGAATTCAGCCGCAAAAAAGTGCTCATCGGTGCAGGCAGTATGAGCCAAGACAACGCTAAAGCCATTGCCGATAGTCAATACACCCAGTTTGATCAAACCCGCAAACGGCTAGAGGCGGCACAACACGATGCCGAAGATGACCGCGCAGTGGATGCATTTATCAAAAAAATTAGCGCCCGTAAAAAACAAACACCATGAACAAAACAACAACACCCCAACAAGCACACATTTTTTACCACGACATTGGCGGCTACTTAAGCTGAGAAGAAAAACTAAGCAAGATCGCCGCGTTCAAAAGTCTAGCGGGCATAACCACAGCTAACGGCTGGCAACCCATTACCCCCGATGCGCACCACGATTGGGTAGGGCAACGCGATGACCGCTTTGCTGAGTTTTTGAGTTTGGGGGATAAGAAGGATGCGAGTGCGGTGACGGTGTTTGAGAATTATTCGAGTGGCGTAAAAACAAACCGTGATGCTTGGGTTTACAACGCATCCAAAGCCGAGTTGAGCATCAATATGCGGCGCATGGTGAGCTTTTACAACGCAGAAGTCATGCGCTACCAAGCAGCTTGCACGGCAAACTCTACTGAAAAACGCCCAGATGTGGATGAATTTATCAATGCCGATAACAGCAAAATCAGTTGGGGAGGCAATTTAAAAAATGACTTAATGCGTAAGAAAGTAAATTCCTTTCAGTCACACCGAATAGCTACGGGGCTGTATCGACCATTCACAAAGCAACATGTTTATTACGATGGAAACTTCATCGAACGCACATATCAAATGCCGCGTATTTTTCCAAATGGCGAAACTAAAAATCGTGTGATTTATTTGAGTGGTTCTGGCAATGGTGGCAAAGATTTTTCTGCATTAGCCTGTGATGTGATCCCTGATTTGAATATGCAGCATTCAGGTGGCCAATGCTTCCCCCTCAAACTCTACGAACCTATCACCCCAAAAGACAACAAACAAGCCACTATCGACGAGCAAGAAACCAGCCCAGTCGTAGGCGACTACACCGTTCGGGACGGCATATCCGACGCGGGTTTGCAACATTTCAAGGATGCTTACGCCAGCGACGCGGCGGCGCAAAATATCAGCAAAGAAGACTTGTTTTATTACATCTACGGCTTGCTGCACAGTCCTGACTACAAAACGCGCTATGCGGATAACCTCTCGAAGGAGCTGCCGCGCATTCCTGCGGTTAAAAAATTCGCGGACTTTATGGCGTTTAGCACTGCGGGGCGGGCATTGGCGGACTTGCATGTGAACTATGAATCTGTGCAGCCTTATGCCGTGCAGTATGAGGGCGGCGCGATTGAGCACGCTGCGTTTACCCCAGCGGATTACCGTGTGGAGCAGATGAAGTTTGCGAAACCGACGAATAAGGGAACAGGTAAATCAGGTGACGAGCGGCACGACAAAACGCGGGTGATTTACAACAGCAAGATCACGATGGTGGGCATTCCGCTGGAGGCTTATGAGTACGTGGTCAACGGCAAGCCCGCGCTGGAGTGGGTGATGGAGCGCCAAGCGGTGACGACGCACAAAGACAGCGGGATTGTGAATGACGCGAATCTGTGGGCAACCGAGACGATGGGCGATGCGGCGTATCCGCTAAAGCTGTTTCAGCGGGTGGTGACGGTGAGCTTGGAAACGGTGCGGATTGTGCGAGGGTTGCCGCGCTTGGATATTTGAGCTTTTGATTGGAGACTGAGTGTGACAACACAAAGACGGTGGCTAGACATAGAGCCAGAAAGGAAGGAAGGTCTAGTAAAAATGATTATTTTTTTCTCAACTCAGTGTTGTACGTCTACCTTGAAACCGCCCCTTCATTAGGTCTCATGAAGTGTCACCAAACCTCATAGTTTTCGCAGGGTGTTGTGAAATCGTTGCGCGTTATCGACATATAACTGCGCGCCGCGTTGCATTCGGGCAATGTGCTGGGGGCTTACTGGGCCGACACTTTTTGCAGGACTTCCCATAATCAATTGTTGGGATGTGAAAACTTTGCCTTCAGTGACTAAGGCGCCCGCGCCG
>JAVKMA010000378.1:0-3124 GCA_031538685.1 Burkholderiaceae bacterium
ATACGCAACAGTTGCGCACGCTGCAAGAAGGGCCTGCATTGTCGGCACTACTGGGGCCTTTAGTCACACTACGCCAAGAGCTGGCGCAGCAGCATGGAATGAATATTCCCCTACTGGTCAAAATCGCGCCTGACTTAAGCGATGATGCATTACTCAGTATCGTTGATACGATTGTGACTTTAGGTATTGATGGCATCATCGCCACCAACACCACGATTCGCCGTGACGGTGTACAAAACTTTAAACATGGTCATGAAAGCGGCGGTTTATCAGGTGCGCCACTCACTGAAATGTCTTGCTTGATGATCGAAAAAATACGCCGCCAAGCGGGCACGCTACCCATTGTTGCAGCCGGTGGCATCATGTCCGCACAAGATGCAAGCGATCGCTTAACCGCAGGCGCCGACTTAATACAACTTTACAGCGGCTTAATTTATCGAGGCCCGCAGCTGATTAAAGAATGCATTGACCAAACTTCTGATTAATTTCATCAAATCAAATTATGACTGTAACCCCAGCACTTCCAAACAAACAACGTATCGTCATATATGTGTCTGACGGAACCGGCATTACGGCCTTAACTTTTGGGCAGGCTGTATTAACCCAGTTTGATTTGAAATTTACCGAAGTGCGCATGCCTTTTACCGACACCATCGAAAAAGCGCATGCTGCCAAAAAGCAAATTGATAAGATTGCCGCAAACAGTTCAGAAAAACCGCTGATTTTTTTGACTTTAGTTCAAAATGATTTACGCGAAATTGTGCTGCAAGCTAATGGCGTGTGCACCGATTTGATGAGTATCGTAATTCGACCTCTAGAAGAAGCTCTGGGCGTACCCTCAAATCACACCGTCGGAAAACATTTTGCTAACGATACCTATAAAAACCGTATCGAGGCGATTAACTATTCGCTCATGCACGACGATGGGCAAACCGTTCAGAACCTTGGTGACGCTGATATTTTATTAATTGGGGTATCACGTTGTGGAAAAACGCCGACCTCCTTATATCTGGCGATGCAGCATTGCAAAAAAGTCGCCAACTATCCCTTAGTCCCTGAAGATCTTGAAAGAGACTCTTTACCTGTTCTGCTCAAGCCCCACAAACATAAAATTTATGGCTTGAGTATTTTGCCCAAACGCTTAAGCGAAATTCGCAACGAGCGTCGCCCCGGCAGCAAATATGCATCGATTGAAAACTGTATGAAAGAGGTCGCGAATGCTGAACACATGATGAAGCGCGAAGGAATTTTGTGGATAGATTCGACGGCCAAATCCATTGAAGAAATTTCTACCTACATTCTGAACGACAAGCGATTTGCCTAAGGGTAGGCTAAGCATAAGGGTCTTCTAAACGTAAGGGGCTCTAAACATAAGACGTTCTAAACAAGTACTCTTGGGTACTTTTTCCCAAAAATCAGAGTGATTTAGACGAACTCAGAATCATACAAAAACCACTTAGACCCAATTACTTAGGCCCAAAAGATTTACCCTGTTTAGATCATCAATCATGCTCTAAACAGGGCGATTTTCTTGAGTTTTTTTTCAACTCAAATGCTTTAAAAAAATTAGAAATTCATTCTAAAACCAATATTAAATCTGTCTTCAAAGCTTGCTTGAGCACTAGGCACATTCGCCGCATCGCTAAAGCTGACCCTACCACCTGAATAACCGATAAATATTTTTGCCTGTTGCATGACACGATAGGTCACACGCGCTTGACCTTCAACCATACTTTTCGCATCGCTCATAAAGCTCAAAATTTCTGGGCTATAGGAAAGTTCTAGCTCGCCGCCAACGCCCAGCGCAGTTTCACCACGAACAAATCCACTAATTCCGGCAAAAGCACCCACCCGACTGGCCTGACTCAAGTTAACGGCATAGGCTTTTACTCCAATACCCGTCTGCAATACCGAAACAGCACCTAGATCAACGGCGTGAAAACCAATCGCAGCCATGGTACCTTTATCTTTTTGATAGCCCAAGGTGTAACTTGATGCAGCCGCCATATTGCTCACAGGTAGCTCTAAGGAAGCACGAACCGCATCATTGGACAATTGAACATCTGCAGAGCCTGCAAAGGCTGGCGCAGAAAGTAAAAAACCACTAAGCAAAATTACTTTGCTTAGTGGCGAAAAACCTGAAAAACGTAGATTCATATTGTAGATTTAAAAATTAAGATGCTGCATTAACAATTTGCATCGTCAGTGTTTTATTCGCGGCAGTTGTTTTCAAGTCCGCCGTGTAAGTATCGGTCGCCGCAGAAACTGCAGGCAGTTTTTCAAGATCCACTCGAACACCACCGGCTACGACGCTTACCGCAGAGCTAGGAAATAGGTTAGCGTTTAGCTTAACTCCACCATCACCTGGACCAGTCACGTCCTTGATGGTAATAAATAAAATACCATTGTTATCCAAATTCATTCTCGTTACCCCATCTGCTGCTTTTGTAACGGCAACTCTGGTTTTTAATTGAGCAGTTTGATCCACTTTAGCAAACACTGATGTTGGCAACTCTGAAGGACGCGTGACCACGGCATCTAACAAAGGGTTTTTAGCGTAAGCTGTTTTTGCAAACCGTTTGCAACCAACTTTCTGTGAACGATCACCAACCAAAGTATACGTCACACCAAATCGTGAATCATCTGCCTGACCCTCGATTCCTGACTGTGTTTGTGATGCCGCGAATGCCAACCCGCCTTTAGCAACCGAAGCTTCCACTTTACTTTTAGCTGCAGAACTTGTCTGGTATGCAAGATCAGTAGCCCAACAGTTATCAAATACGGCAGATAATTTAACTTGCCCTGTTGCTGCTGTCGTTTTATCAGAGCTACCATTAACATATTTATACTCAAGCGTTTCCTGACCAACATTCAAAGCCAAATTTACTTTGGCATTCAAAGCCAAGTTAACACCAATCTGAGCACCGGTCATTTTTCCAAGCGCTAAAGTACGAGGATCCTCTTTAAGAAGGTACGATGCAACACCGCCAAAATCTCCCTCAGCCGTATATAGCTTTGCTTTAGTGTCGGAACTGACCGCTTCTGCGCCGTAGAATTTTAAATTAATGTCATTTAAGAAAGAATTTTCAAACGATTTACCGATCGATGCCAGATACATATTTTG
>JAVKMA010000379.1:0-3493 GCA_031538685.1 Burkholderiaceae bacterium
ACTTCAAATTACACCATAAGTACCCGCAATACAGCATCGCCGCACTGCACACAGTGGTGATGGAGAACCTTTAATTGGAGATGAAATGGATGTCCTATCAATACATAGCTGGTTGGAATGGATTTTGTACGCATTAAAGGGAAATTACGCTCAAATCCCTTGGTATTTTTGGGTAGGAGTGATTATTTGGTTTCTTTTATTTACGTGGCTTATGAACCCCGTTTTTAATTATTTAGAAATCAAAATAGATTTTATTTTTGAGCATATTGAGACTAGGTATACACCTAATCTCAAATTACGCTGGAACTCATTTAAGTATGCCTGCTTGCAAAAGGTAATGAGAAAGCATAAGCCCAAGAACTAAACCAACTATTGTGAGCATGATCGTTACAGCAAAAAGTCGCCGTCTTGGTGCGTTTTCGTACCGATGCCATGCTTCTATTCGTTTTAGCAATTGACCAAATAAGTATGCGCAAGGTAGTGAAGCCGTGACGATTAAAGTTGAAGTAATAGCTTTCATGGAAAACTCCTCTAAAGATTATGTTGATGGTAAATGCAGTGCGGGGCTGGTACCCGTAAACGCACTGCATTCAATTATGCCAGAGGAGTTTTCCGCCCTATTTTGTAGAAAGATTTTATATGACATTACTTGAACGAGTTTTAGCGTCTCCTCCTCATTGGGCTAATGACCTTATTCAACCCTTTGATGAGGACTTATTGACGCATTATTCTGCTTTCATCAATGAAGAGGAATGGACTGCAAACGGATGTATCAATGTTTTTAGTGTAACTGGAACAAGACTCCCAGCCTACCAAGGATGGACTTGGCTGAAATTCTTGCAAGAGGGTAGGCGTATGGTCGCTCGGCGACAAGACTTCGAGGCTAACCCTGCCTATTATGAATGTCATGACAAAAAAGAACCGACTATGAGCTACATCAGCGATGACGGGAGTAATTGGTTTTTAGATGGTGATGGCAATCATCGCACCTGTATCGCCCGCTTTTCATTTGCCGAACATAACAAAACCACACTTCACGGAGTTGAATTGACAAGAATAACTCTCAACAAAGAGTTAATTGCTTTGTGCCAATTACTTCAGATCGAAATTATGCGTAACAAATTAGCCTACAACGTTATAGGCAAACGCTCTATGTTGAAGCGTATCGATGCTGCTGGATGGAAAAAAGATTTGTTCGACACTTTTTTAGTAGTCAACGGTGTTTCGCATCTTTCATTGTCTGAAGCAAAGGAGTGGTTAAAAGACTTACAAAAACCGCGCCTATTTAACTTTTTTACGAATTTAAGTTCTAAAAATTACGAGTCCAATAACAAGGATAACAAGGAGTGAACATGAACAACAAGACAGTACATAAAAATCTTACCCAATTTAATGTCTTTGACTTAATTGACGAACCAATTGCCTACAACAAATGGTACGCGGAACTGGCTGGAGACATCGTATCTGGTCTATTGCTTTCTTGGTTAATTGGCCAAGAAGGGGACAAAGAAGGTTGGTCACACAAGACTAATGATGATATTTACTACGCAACCGGCATCCTCGCCAACACAGCTCGACGTTGCCGACGAGTTTTATACCGTAAAAATCTGATTGCGATACGTGTTATCCGCATCAACGGTAAGAGAAATCTCTTTTACCGCCCCTGCTGGGAAACGCTACAAGATTTGTATCTGATGGAGCGTAAAGCCCTAGCGCAGATTAAGCAAAACTATGGTCAATTTTTAGCTTAACAGCATGACTACCGTACTTAATCCTCCTGTCAAGACTAACAAGGTTTCCTCTAAAAAAACCTTGTTCGACCCGAGCGCCGACTTTGGCTTGTTTATACCGACTTTAGTCGCCAGTCGGCAAATCAAGATTCGCCATCATCTCGTTGCTATCACCAGCGACGTTAAGGCGGCACTTTTATTAAACCAAGCTCTTTATTGGACTCGGAATGGGGACGACGTCCTAAAGTCTAATGGTTGGTTTAATAAAAGTGCCGCCGATTGGATCAATGAATTAGGTATGTCGCAGAAAAATCTGGTCACTGCCCGCAAATCCTTGGCTCAACTGGGCTTTCTTGAATCAGCCCTACAAGGCTGTCCCGCTACTCTTTACTATCGCGTCAACTTGCCCGCTGTTTATGCGGCAATTGAGTCCCGTTTTAGTCATCCTGTGCGACAAATGTCTCTGGCTGACCTACGGCTCCAAGGAAATCACTCAAGCATGAGCAATGTTTTTGGTCCAACATTTTCTTATCACTCAATTTTTGCTCCTAAATTAGGTGTCAAAGCGGCAATGTTGCTCTCAAGGCTAATCTATTTACACAGAGTCAACGCACGCACTCAATCTTGGGTGCAATTAGATCGCCAAAAACTTGCTCTTGATCTCGGCTTATCCCGTTACGAGCAGGAATCTGCCCGTAAATGTTTGCGTGAAGCGTCTTTACTCAAAGAAGCCCATTTAGGGTTTTCTAGAGGTATTGCCATGCAGCTTCAAATGGCAGCACTTAAAACCTTCATCTATACAGAAATGGGATTGGGTCACGGATTAGCAGATCAAGAAACGGCAAAACTTGGGCAAAACCAGTTTTGCCGTTTCCCGCCTATTAGGGATGACGCAACATTAAATCCTAAGCGATTTACTACTGACTCAGAGGGAAATAAGTCTAATACCAGTCTCAATAATGTACCTGCGATTAAAAACGGCAAAACTGGTTTTGCCGAAACTAGCCTTCAAGCTTTACCGTTACCCACTCGCCAGTTTTACCGAAACCAGCCTGCTAGTTTTGCCGTTTCCCGCCTTTCTTGCGTACGCGCGAATAAAGAAGTTAAAAACCTATTACTAAAACCAACAACTACAAACCTAATCTCTTCAAACACTTTACATAATGCGGCGGAAAACGGCAAAACTAGCGATCAGGTTGTAGGTGTTTCTCTGATTTTTCCTAAATTCATCTTGCACCAAGAAGAGCGGGATTCAATCATTGACGTGTTTCAAGAACTTAGTGTCAATACTCCCATCAAACAACAGGAAATACTGGATGAGATGGAGTTTTGCAACAATCGTAAAAAGGTATTGAGTCCGGTAGGACTGGCCAGATGTTTATCAAGAGGAATGCAACAAGGAACCTTTAAAGCAGCAGGGGGATTCAAAATCCGGAAGGATAGGGAGACTATCAAAAACTTGATACAGCCGACTAACCATCCGGAACCTGCGCCAGTAGATAAAACTGTTGCAATTGAAAAAATACAGGGATTGAAGCAGATTTTAAGAAGCATAAACAATGTAAATAATTAAAATTAACTCTATTAGAGCTAATTTTAATTATTTTTAATAAATTTTAATGTGTTTTTAATCTTTTTAAGATTGATAGATAGAGATGATTGAAGTAGGTCAAAACTCATAAAGTCAAAAGTAGAGATGACTTTAGGCTAAAAACACTGTCTAAAGTAGTAATGACCTAAAGGGCTTTAATAGTAATAGGGGA
>JAVKMA010000380.1:0-1633 GCA_031538685.1 Burkholderiaceae bacterium
AACTACTGGCCACAGCGCTATCACGCGCCAGCGCATCGGGTTCGTAATCTTCGTTACAAAAAACCGCATCAACTTTTAACTGATGCGCTAATTGGGGAATCGCGACTGCTGCGCTCGCATGAACAATCAACAAATCGGTACCAATGGCACGCAATGCATCTTTCAACTCTTTAATGCTTAACCAAATAAATTCGACGCGACGATCCGCTTTATTGGTCAGAGCATCCAAAATAGCACGATCAAACACAAACACCAAGGACACCTTTTGACTGCTACTAAGTGCGTGATATAGGCCGGCGTTATCGATGTGACGCAAGTCGCGACGAAACCAAAAAAGACTGTGTTGATGAATGGGGGTGTTCAAAACCTACTCCTATCAATAAATGGCACTTCTATCAATTCATTTTTGCGGCGAATTACTTTGTTGCGCAGTACGCGAAATCCTCACGTACTGTATGTACGCTCCGGTTTCTGTGTGCTGTGCGCCTCGCACTTCATCCGCACATTCTGTATTTATAGAAGTGCCCTAAAATCAAAATGAATCAAGGCAAAAAAACTATTTAACTGACAATAAATTTAATAAATATTGCTCAAACTGACGCATCCGATTGACATTGTTTAAGGCGCCACCACTGATTAAAAAAATGTCCTCGACGCGCTCACCCAAAGTCGCTACACGGGCGCTTAATAAATTTAACTCGAATTCATGCAGACTGTGTGCCAAGGCATATAACAAGCCGTTTCGATCGTTGGCAATCACATTCAATAGGGCATGTTCGCCTTTGCTATCGATTTGAATTTCAATGCGCGGCGCAATCGGAAAAACACGAGATTGGCGCGACAAATTCCCCAAAATTGGTAGCGGCAAGGGCGTCGGCGCAATAATTTGATTCAACAATTGAGCTTCGATTTGATCGACAGAATCAGACAATGGCAATTGCGGCAATACTAAAAAAGTATCCAGGGCATATGCTTTATCCGTCGTTTGAATTCGCGCATCTAACACGCTCCAATTGGCGCGATCAAAAGCCAAAGAAATTCGCGCAAATAAATCGGTGATGTCTTTGACAAACACCATCACCTGTATCCCTTGATCCAATTGTCGAATACTGATTTTGGATAGATTACTTTCTGTTTTTGTTTCTAACTTTTGTCTATGCGTAGACCACAAAAGCGCGAGTTTTTGCGCATGCCATGCAATCACCTCGACGGGGTGTTGCATGAAATACGCCACATTTAATTGCTGCCAAAAAATTGTGCTGACCTCGTGCAACTCTTGCGGAATCAAAGCCATTGCGCTCGTGCGCTTATCGACTATTTGACTGTGACCGCTTTTTCCTTCACCGCGTAAAGTGTTCAAGGTAGCGCGATACAACTCCTCTAATAAGCGCGCTTTCCAAAAATTCCAAACCTTAGGACTGGTGCCGCGAATATCCGCCACGGTCAATAAATACAGCGCGTCGAGGTAACTCTCTTGCCCGACAATCGCAGCAAATTCAGACACCGTATCAGGGTCGGATAAATCACGTTTTTGCGCATAGGTTGACAGCGTCAAATGATGCTGCACCAAAAACACCACCAATTCGGTATCTTGATCGGCCAGTCCATGTCGAACACAAAATTTTCGCGCGTC
>JAVKMA010000381.1:0-6313 GCA_031538685.1 Burkholderiaceae bacterium
CAAAGCCAATCGAACTCATCACTCATCACGACGACCAAAATCAGGACGCTGATTGTATCGGTCTGCGTGCGCGCAAAACGATCCCGCATACGGGCTTGGAAACTCGTATGCGAGCTTTGGTGCGCTATTTGCCTAAAGGCGGGCGTGGCGTTTATGTCAGCACGACGGGTGTGTATGGCGATAAAGGAGGGGATTTCATTGATGAAACCGCGCGCTTGAATCCCCAAACCGCGCGGGCGAACGCTCGTGTCGCAGCAGAGCAGGTCGCGCGAATGTGGGCGCTTCGTAGTCAGGCGAGGATCGCGATTGTTCGAGTCCCGGGGATTTATGCGCCTGATCGGCCGAAAAAAATTCCGCGCCTGGTGCTAAACCCCGAACAAGACGTTTACACCAACCATATTCATGCCGATGATTTAGCGCACATTTTGGTTTGTGCTCTGACTCGGGGAGCGCCCAATCGAGTTTATCACGCAGTTGACGATAGTCATATTACGCACGGGCAATACGCTAATTACTTGGCACACAAACTCGGGGCATCGCCGCCGCTGGTGGTGTCACGCGCTCAATTGCAACTGGAGTTGAGTCCCATGCAGTATTCCTTTTTACGAGAGTCCAGACGTTTGGCGAACACGCGTATGAAAAATGAGTTAGGGGTGCGTTTGAACTGGCCCAATGTGATCGACTAGGGATGTTCTAAGGGTAATCTGAAGCACTTCAACTTTTGGCAGGCAGGACAAAAAAACACCAGGGGGTGCTTGTTGAAAGCATTTTTGGATTTGTTTTTTTGACGTAAAAAATGCGGCTTAGGTATACTCGCCTCCGTACTCAAGTGTTTTTGAAATGACAAAGAGCATCGGGCAAAAATAGGTGCAAAAGATATTTAATATGGAGTTTCTTTTTAGGAGCACGCGATGTTTCCAGAATACCGTGATTTAATTTCAAAGCTCAAAACTGAAGACGGACATTTTTCTCGTCTGTTTAATCAACACAATGAACTGGATCAAAAAATTAAGAATTTTGAGTCGGGCCTGGGTCATGCGTCGCACGACGAAATTGAGCGATTAAAAAAAGAAAAACTGCACTTGAAAGATCAGCTGTACCACATCTTGCGTGATAAAAATAGCCAGTAAAACCGGCACAAATCACCCAAAATAAAACATCATCGTAGACACCGCATCAGTACAATCTGGCGCGGTTAAGGTGTGTTAAGGGGTGATTTAAACTGAATTTTTGAGAACAAGCTGGATCAATACAAGTGATAAAAACCCGCTAATGACGAGGAGTGTTTATGGATAAGACAATTTTTTTAGATTTTGAAAAACCAATTGCCGACCTAGAAGAAAGGATCGATCAATTACGTTTTGTGCAAGAAGATTCTGCGGTTGATATTTCGCGCGAGTTGGCACAATTGTCAAAAAAAAGCGAACAACTCACCCGAGATATTTATAACGCTTTGACGCCTTGGCAAATTTCACAAATTTCACGCCACGCGCAACGTCCTTACACTTTGGACTACGCCAATAGTATTTTTACTGAATTTACCGAGCTTCATGGAGATCGGAATTTTGCCGACGATCCTGCAATCGTGTGTGGCATCGCGCGCTTTAATGACAAGCCTTGTGTCCTGATCGGTCATCAAAAAGGACGTGGTACTAAAGAGCGCACGTATAGAAATTTTGGTATGCCAAAACCTGAGGGTTATCGCAAAGCTTTGCGCGTGATGAAAATGGCAGAAAAATTTCGCATGCCGATATTTACTTTTATTGATACGCCTGGCGCCTATCCAGGTGTTGAAGCGGAAGAACGCGGTCAATCCGAAGCGATTGGCCGTAATATTTTTGAGATGATCAAACTGCGCACCCCCGTGATTGCAACCGTGATTGGTGAAGGTGGGTCAGGCGGTGCTTTGGCTATTGCAGTGGCTGATCGTGTATTGATGTTGCAATACTCAACCTATTCAGTGATTTCACCTGAAGGCTGTGCGGCGATTTTGTGGAAAACTGCCGAACGCGCCAGCGATGCGGCGGAAGCTTTGGGGCTCACGGCTTTGCGTTTGAAATCTTTAAAACTGATTGATCAAATCATCAATGAACCTTTAGGCGGCGCACATCGTGATTACGCAGCGATTCAAACTAATGTGAAGCGAGCCTTGATGGACAGCTATCGTCAATTGCAAGATTTGTCATTAGATGATTTGGTCGAAGCGCGTTATCAACGACATATGGCCTTTGGAATGTTCAAAGAAGTGGCGACTGAAGCAGAATAATTTTTCTAGATATTGATTCTGTCGTACTGACTTTTATTCTGACGCACTTCGTTCTATTCACTTTATGACTGTTCAACACTATTTGCAGTTTGCTGATTTTGACGCAGACTTGTACGCCTATTTATTTAAGCGCACTGCTTTTTTAAAGCGCCAATTTAAAAGTTATATCCCGCATCATCCTTTGCAAGATCGCACTTTGGTAATGGTGTTTGAAAAAAATTCGACACGGACACGTTTGTCGTTTGAAGCAGGGATGTATCAATTAGGTGGTCACGCGATATTTATGAATACCCGCGATTCCCAATTGGGACGGGGTGAACCGATTGAAGACGCCGCCAAAGTAATTTCGCGCATGAGCGATTTGATTATGGTGCGCACTTTTGGGCAAGAAGTGATTGAAACTTTTGCCGCCAATTCCTATGTGCCAGTGATTAATGGTTTGACCAACGAGCATCATCCTTGCCAAGTCTTCGCGGATATTTTTACTTATGTTGAGGCCAGAGGCCCGATTCAAGGCAAAACCGTGACCTGGATTGGTGACGCTAACAATATGATGTATTCGTGGATACAAGCGGCGGAAGTCTTAGATTTTCATTTGCACATTGCGACCCCGGCCACTTATGCGCTTGATCGGACGCGTTTGTCGCCCAAAGCCAGTCAGTTTGTCAGCACGACACATGATCCCAAAGAAGCTTGTCGAGGTGCACATTTGGTCACCACCGATGTGTGGACCAGCATGGGTTATGAATCAGAAAATGCAGCGCGTTTGACGGCGTTTGAAACCTTTATTGTTGATGATGAAAAAATGGCTAGCGCTCATCCCGATGGGGTATTCATGCATTGCTTACCCGCGCATCGGGGCGAAGAAGTCTCTGCCAGCGTGATCGATGGCGCGCAGTCTTTAGTGTGGGCCGAAGCAGAAAATCGCTTGCACGTACAAAAAGCGCTAATGGAATATTTACTCATCGGGCGTATCGTTAATCTTGGTGATTAAATTTTGCAACATGTAACAATCGCAGTACCCGCAGTACCCACAACACCTTAGCAAAAATCATACGAATAATTAAGGAGAACCAAGGATGGAGCAGTTTATTCAGCAGTTAGTCAATGGTTTGGTGACCGGCAGTATGTATGCGCTGATCGCACTAGGCTATACGATGGTGTATGGAATTTTGAACTTGATCAATTTTGCTCATGGCGATGTTTTGATGATCGGTGCAATGACCGCGATGACCGTGATCAAATTAACGCAAACCATTTTTCCGGATTGGCCAGGGTGGTTGTTATTTTGCATTGGACTCTTGGTTGCGACCCCTGTGTGTATTTTTTTAAATATTGGAATCGAACGATTCGCCTATCGACCTTTGCGTAATAAACCGCGTTTAGCCCCGCTGATCACCGCGATTGGTGTGGCGCTGTTATTGCAAGTGCTTGCTAAATTATTTTTTGGCACTAAAAATCATACCTTTCCTGATTTGTTGCCAACGGAATCAATCAATATTTTGTCGTTGTTTAATTTAGAAGTATTTGTGACCCCGACCAAAATCATTACCTTGATTTCTGCACTGATTGTGATGTTTGGTTTGATTATTTTGGTGGAAAAAACCAAAATGGGGCGAGCGATGCGCGCTACTGCAGAAAATCCAACAGTGGCTGGTTTGATGGGAGTTAACACCAATCGCGTGATTTCATTTACCTTTGGTTTGGGCGCCGCACTGGCGGCTTTAGCTGGGTTGATGATTGCCGCTAATTATTCGATTGTGAATTTTTATATGGGTTTTTTACCCGGTCTTAAAGCATTTATCGCCGCAGTCTTGGGTGGTATCGGCAACATTTATGGTGCGATGTTGGGCGGTATTTTATTAGGCGTTATCGAGTCGATGGGCGCGGGTTATATCGGTGATTTGACAGGAAACTTTTTGGGTAGCAATTACCAAGATATTTTTGCATTTATCGTGTTAATCATTGTGCTGAGTTTCCGTCCTAACGGCATTATGGGTGAGCGTGTAGGGGATCGCGCTTAAGCTATTTTGATCAATTCACTGAGCGTACAAATCTTGGCAAAATGCGGCTATTCACAATCATTAAATCGGTTTGGTGAGTAAGGGCAGTTTGCCAAGAGATATTAAAAAAATTAAGGAGCATTGGGTATGAATGAAATAACGAAGTGGTTGAAAAAAAATCCGTATTGGGCCCTTGCGTTTATCACAGTGGCTTTGTTTTTTGTGCCCTTCATTGCCGCTTTGGGCGGGAATGCGTGGGTACGAATTATTGATTCGGCCTTGTTATATGTAATCTTGGCTTTGGGGCTCAATATCGTCGTTGGTTACGCCGGTTTGCTGGATTTAGGTTATATCGCGTTTTACGCGGTGGGTGCTTATGTCACAGGCTTGCTGGCTTCTCCACAAATGGCGGTGGTCATGGCATCGTTTGCTGATCAGTATCCGATGATCGGTGATTTCTTGGTTACGGTGCTGGGCGCACAAGTCGCTCAAGACGGATTACATTTATCAATCTGGGTCATCATTCCTTTGGGCGCATTGTTCGCGGCCTTAGCGGGCGCAGTCCTAGGCGCACCGACTTTAAAACTGCGCGGTGATTATTTAGCCATTGTGACTTTGAGTTTTGGTGAAATTGTTCGGATTTTTACTAACAACTTAAACGCGCCAGTCAATATCACTAATGGGCCCCAAGGGATTGACCGAATCGACGGCGTACATTTATTCGGCGTTGATTTTGCCGGAGTCGGCAACGAAGTCAGTGTGTTTGGCATGACCTTGCATCCGACACAGGTCTATTACTACTTGTTCTTATTCCTCACCATCATCACGATTATTCTGTGCCTGCGTTTGCAAAATTCGCGATTGGGTCGGGCGTGGATGGCGATTCGTGAAGATGAAGTCGCGGCCAAATCCATGGGGATTAACACACGCAACGTCAAGTTATTGGCGTTTGCGATGGGGGCGAGTTTTGGCGGAGTCTCAGGTGCTTTATTCGCTTCGTTCCAACAATTTATTTCACCCGAGTCTTTTGTTTTGCCAGAATCAATTGTGATTTTGGCGATGGTGGTGTTAGGTGGAATGGGACACGTTCCAGGCGTGGTATTAGGTGCGTTGTTATTGGCGTCCTTGCCTTTGGTGTTGTTATACGTGCCAACAGTCGATTTAGGTTTTATACAAATTGATCGCGTCGTTGTTCGCGAAATGGTTTTTGCCTTAGCGATGATTTTTACCATGTTGTATCGTCCTTACGGTTTGTGGCCCGCGCCCAAACATGGCATTAAGTCCAGTGACGCTGAAAAAGGAGACACAAAATGAGCGTGCCTATGTTGCAGTTAAAAAACGTATCCAAACGCTTTGGCGGATTACAAGCCTTAACCGATGTCTCTTTGAGCGTCGCCAAAGGATCAATTTATGGTTTGATTGGCCCTAATGGTGCTGGTAAAACGACTTTGTTTAATGTGACCACCGGATTGTATCAAGCGGATGAAGGAGCTTTTTTATTGGACGGTAAACCTTATCGTACTTCGGCGCCACATTTGTTAGCCGGTCAAGGAATTGCGCGAACTTTCCAAAACATTCGCTTGTTTGGACAAATGA
Organism: Burkholderiaceae bacterium; assembly: GCA_031538685.1. Classification (GTDB taxonomy): domain Bacteria; phylum Pseudomonadota; class Gammaproteobacteria; order Burkholderiales; family Burkholderiaceae; genus JAVKLU01. Next base: position 5,866 of record JAVKMA010000381.1, read on the forward strand.
GTGCTCTTGAAAATGTGATGGTGGGTCGTCATGTCCGTTCGAAGGGAGGCGCGTGGGGGGCGATGTTGCGCACGCCAGCGACTCAACGAGAGGAAATCTCAATTAAAGTCAAAGCACAAGAGCTGTTAGATTTTGTGGGGATTGGACAGATGGCCAACAATATCGCCAGTACTTTGTCCTATGGTCACCAACGCCGTTTGGAAATTGCTAGAGCACTGGCGACCGAGCCTAAATTACTAGCGCTTGATGAACCTGCTGCTGGGATGAACTCTAGTGAGAAAAAAGAATTGCAAGAGTTATTGAAAAAAATCAAAGCATTGGGAATCACGATTTTGTTGATTGAACACGATGTTAAATTGATGATGAGCTTGTGTGATCGAATTAGCGTATTGGATTACGGCAAATGTATTGCTGAAGGTTTGCCCGGAGAAATTCAAAGCAATGCGGC
>JAVKMA010000382.1:0-2381 GCA_031538685.1 Burkholderiaceae bacterium
ACAAAAAACACCAGTAGTTCACTCGATTACCTCGTCGCCGATATTGGATTGGCGGATTGGGGTAATAAAGAAATTGTGATCGCGCAAACTGAAATGCCCGGTTTAATGGCCATTCAACGCGAGTATGAAAAATCACAACCCCTCAAAGGCGCGCGTATCGCGGGTTCTTTGCACATGACGATTCAAACTGCGGTATTGATTCAAACTTTGGAAGCCTTGGGCGCGCAAGTACGTTGGGCGTCGTGCAATATTTATTCGACACAGGATCAAGCCGCAGCGGCAGTCGCTAAAAACGGTACGCCGGTGTTTGCATTCAAGGGTGAAAACTTGGATGAATACTGGGCTTTCACGCATCAAATTTTTGCATGGCCAGACTCGCAACACGCTAATATGATTTTGGATGATGGCGGTGATGCGACCTTGTTATTGCATTTGGGTGCGCGCGCAGAAACCGACAGCAGTGTTTTGGATACGCCGAATTCTGAAGAAGAAGTCGCTTTGTACGCTGCGATTCGGGCACAGTTGAAAAAAGATGCAAAGTGGTACAGCACGCGCTTGGCGGCGATTAAAGGCGTGACCGAAGAAACGACAACGGGCGTGCATCGCTTATATCAAATGCATCAAGAAGGGCGTTTGCGTTTTCCTGCCATTAACGTCAACGATTCAGTCACCAAATCAAAATTTGATAATTTATATGGTTGCCGCGAATCTGTAATTGATGGGATTAAACGCGCGACTGATGTGATGATTGCCGGAAAAATTGCCGTGATTTGTGGTTATGGCGATGTGGGAAAAGGTTGTGCTCAAGCTTTTAAAGCCTTGTCTGCGCAAGTATGGGTGACAGAAGTTGATCCGATTTGCGCTTTGCAAGCAGCGATGGAAGGTTATCGCGTGGTGACGATGGAAAAAGCGGCCAGTGAAGCCGATATTTTTGTTACCGCAACCGGTAATTACCACGTGATCTCGCATGATCACATGAAAGCGATGAAAGACCAAGCGATCGTGTGCAACATCGGTCACTTTGACAATGAAATTGACGTCGGATCTTTGAAAAATTATCGTTGGGACAATATCAAATCCCAAGTCGATCACGTGATTTTTCCGGATGGCAAACGAATCATTTTGTTAGCTGAAGGGCGCTTGGTTAACTTGGGTTGTGGTACAGGTCATCCTTCCTATGTGATGAGTAGTTCGTTTGCCAATCAAACTTTGGCGCAAATTGAATTATTCACGCGCACGGCCAAATATCCGGTAGGGGTTTACACCTTGCCGAAACATTTAGATGAACACGTGGCGCGCTTACAGTTATCGCGTTTGAATGTCGTCATGACTACTTTGACTCAAGAGCAAGCAAAATATATTAACGTGCCAGTCAATGGGCCTTACAAACCTGATCATTACCGTTATTAAAAAAATGTGCGCAAGTGATTAAATGATGGTAAAAATTCATTTGGCGCTTGCGCGCCGTTCAAAATGGTGTGATGGAAGTTGTTTGCAAATACTCTGAACCAGTGTTCCGAAGTGTTTTTTGTACTTTATTGAGATTTTTATGGATATCAGTATTGAGTTTTTTCCGCCGCGAACACCTGAGGGTGAACAAAAATTATTGACGACAGCGAATCAATTAGCGGTCTTAAATCCGCATTATTTTTCGGTCACTTATGGTGCCGGAGGCAGTACACAAAAAGGCACGATGTGGGCGATTGAATCATTGAAAAAAAATGGCTTTACGGTTGCGCCGCATTTATCCTGCATCGGCGCGGAACGCGGACAATTGCGCGCGCTCTTGCAACGCTACCGTGATTTAGGAGTCAATCGCATCGTTGCACTGCGCGGCGACTTGCCCAGTGGCGATCATCAAATGGGCGACTTTCGTCATGCGGTTCAGTTGGTTGAATTTATTCGCGCTGAGTTTGGCGATTATTTTTGGATTGAAGTGGCGGCCTATCCAGAAAAACATCCGCAAGCAGAATCTTTAAAAAATGATACTGATCATTTGATCAGCAAATTTAAAGCGGGCGCAAACGCGGCGATTACGCAGTATTTTTATCATATCGATGCGTATTTTCACCTGCGTGAGGCGCTGGCTAAAGCGGGGATTAACGCGCCGCTCACCCCGGGAATTATGCCCATCACCAGCAGCGCGCAACTGATTCGTTTTTCCGAAATGTGTGGAGCCGAGATCCCTCGTTTTATGCGGATGCAGCTGGCTGATTTGGGTGATGATCAAACAGGAATCAAAGCGTTTGGCGTGAAATATGTCGGCGCTTTAGTTCGACGTTTGGCGCAAGAAGGCGTATCAGGAGTGCATTTTTATAGCTTAAATCAAAGTGCTGCGGTGCTGGCGATTGCTGCGGAGATGCAGCAAAAAATTTAAGCCC